>JAEZSU010000076.1 GCA_023421635.1 Actinomycetes bacterium
CCCCGGCGCCCGCCCCGCGCCCCGCCCCCCCCCCGCGTCCGGTCCCGCCCCGGCCCGCGCTCCGAATCAGGTGATTCGGCGAGATCAGGAACCCGCTGGCCGGAAACAGCCTGCCTCCGCCGAATCGCCTGATCCGGGCGAGGTGCGGATGCGGCAGGCCGGCTACGGATGCGGCAGGCCGGGGGGACGGATGCCGCCGGTCACATCTCGGCGCTGATCTCCGCGCCGTGGTCGCCGGTGTAATCCACGTCCTTCGTCTCCTTGGACAGGATCAGCGCGATGAGAGTCAGCGCGGCCGCGCCCGAGAGGTACACGCCCACGAGCCAGGGCTCGCCGCCCGCCGCCGCCCACAGTGCGACCGCGATGATCGGCGCCACGGCGGCACCGAGGATCGAGGAGACGTTGTAGGCGATCGCGGAGCCGGTGTAGCGCACGTTCGTCGGGAACAGCTCGGGCAGGATCGCGCCCATCGGGCCGAACGTGGCACCCATGAGCATGAAGCCGAGGATGAGGAACGCCTGGCTGAGCGCGCCGGTGAACTTCGGGTCGGCGTACGGCATCAGGAACAGGTTGAACGTCAACCCGAACACGATGATCGCGACGGTCACCCAGATGAGGAGCGTGCGGCGCCCCACCCGGTCGGCGATGGGACCCGACAGGAGGGTGAAGATGCCGAAGAACACCACGCCGATGATCTGCATGATGACGAAGTCGGTGTACGCGAACCCGAGCCCGGGCACGTAGGTCGCCGCATCGAACGGGGTGCCGGCCGCCTCGGCCGCGGCCGCCGCGGCGTCGGTCGTGGCCTTCGTGCCGTAGGAGAGCGTGAAGCTGGTCATCAGGTAGAAGAGCACGTAGGTGGCGAGCATGATGAACGTGCCGAGGATGAGCTGCCACCAGTGGCGACGCAGCACCGCCCCCAGCGGGAAGCGGCGGATCGCGCCGACCTTCTCCGCCTTCACGAAGCTGTCCGACTCGACGAGCTTGAGCCGCACCCACAGGCCGATGATCACCATGACCGCGGAGAACAGGAACGGGACGCGCCATCCCCACGAGAGGAACTCCTCGGAGCGCTGCGCGGTGCCGTCCGGATGCGGCAGGGCGAAGTTGATGATGAGGAAGACGCCGTTGGCGATGATGAACCCGATGGGTGCGCCCAGCTGCGGGAAGGTGCCGTACCAGGCGCGCTTGCCCTCGGGGGCGTTCTCGGTCGCCACGAGCGCGGCACCGGACCATTCGCCGCCGAGCGCGAAGCCCTGCGCGAGGCGGAGGAACAGCAGCAGCAGTGCCGCCCACCAGCCGATGTTCTGGTAGGTCGGCAGGCATCCGATGAGGAAGGTCGCGATCCCCATCGTGAGCAAGGACGCGACCAGCGTCGCCTTGCGGCCGAACCGGTCGCCGAAGTGGCCGAAGATGACCGCGCCGATCGGGCGGGCGACCATGGCCGCCCCGAACACGGCGAACGAGGACAGCAGCGCGGTGGTGTCGTCGCCGGTGGGGAAGAAGAGCACGGGGAACACCAGCACCGCGGCGGTGGCGTAGACGTAGAAGTCGTAGAACTCGATGGTGGTGCCGACCAGGCTCGCCGTGATGACACGGGAGCGGCTGTTGGCCGGGGCGGGCGCCGAGGGGGTGGGGGAGACAGACATTCGCAACCTAGAACGGGGGATCGACGATGAGGTCCGGGGGTGGTGCGGGCCTGCGGTGCCGTGACCGCCGGCGCGGATCGCGCACCGGCGACGAACGGTCACCGAGCGCCGATGGGGTCACCGGCACACGAACGCACAGTCTACGCTCAGGGACCCGACGCCCCCGGTCGGATGCGGGGTGCTCGACCCGTCCGTGCCGCGGAACGCCGAACGCCGCACCCCTCGGGTGGGGTGCGGCGTTCGGGACGGTCCGGGTCAGCGCCAGATGACGGCGAGGCCCGCGTTCAGCAGCGTCAGGATGCCGACGCTCCAGAACAGCACCGGCGCAACCGACCCGGTGCGCTTCTGGCGGGCGCCGCCGATGCCGAGGATCGCACCGATCACGAGCAGCACCACGAGCTTGATCGCGATCTTGGTGTAGTTCAGGTCGTGGTCGAGGCCCCACGGCGCTGCGAGCACGAGGCCGGCGACGAAGGCGATGGTCATGCCGACGTTCATCAGACCGGTGAACCGGATGCGACGGGCGACCGCCTCGACCAGCCACGAGCCGAAGAGCACGGCGAAACCGATGAGGTGGATGTACAGGACGATGTGGCGCAGGGTCTCCATGCCCCTCAGGGTACCTGAAGGTGGCGGGAAATGACACTGTGTCAGCATCCCGGCCCGCTCCCGGCGGACGATCCCGCGCGGCTCAGGCGGTGCGGATGGCGCGGAGCGTGAGGGCGGTGCGCAGCGCCGCGTCGGCGGCCTCGGCGCCCTTGTCCTCGGTGGAGCCGGGGAGGCCCGCCCGGTCGAGGCCCTGCTGCTCGTCATCCAGCGTGAGCAGTCCGAAGCCGACCGGCTTGCCGGTGTCGAGCGCGACGCGGGTGAGCCCGTCGGTCGCCGCCGCGGAGACGTACTCGAAGTGCGGAGTACCGCCGCGGATGATGACCCCGAGCGCGACGACCGCGTCGGCGCCGGCCTCGAGCGCGGCCTTGGCGACGACCGGCAGCTCGAACGAGCCCGCCACGCGCACGAGCGTCCACTCGGCGCCGGTCTCGGCCAGCACCCGCTCGGCGCCGGCGATCAGGCCCTCCGAGATCACCTCGTGCCACGTGCCCGCGCCCACGACCACCCGCCGCCCCGCGGCATCGATCCCCTGCGCCTGCGGCGCCCCCTTGCCACTCATGACTCGGCGTTCTCCTTCATCTGCTCCAGCGCCTCGGCGAACTCGGCGTCGGGCAGCACGTGCCCCATCCGGTCGCGCTTGGTCTGGAGGTACTGGTGGTTGTTCGGGCCGACGCCGACCAGGAGCGGCACCTGCTCGACGATCTCCAGACCGAGGTCGCGCAGCTGCGTCACCTTGTCGACGTTGTTCGTCAGCAGGCGCACCCGCTCCACACCGAGGTCGGCGAGGATGCCGGCGGCCGCGGCGTAGTCGCGGGCATCGGCGGGAAGGCCGAGCGCGAGGTTCGCGTCGACCGTGTCGAGGCCGCGCTCCTGCAGGCCGTAGGCGCGCAGCTTGTTGATCAGGCCGATGCCGCGGCCCTCGTGGCCGCGCATGTAGATGACGATGCCGCCGTCCTGCTCGATCGCGTCGAGCGCGGCGTCAAGCTGCGGCCCGCATTCGCATTTGAGCGAGCCGAACGCCTCACCGGTCAGGCACTCGGAGTGCACCCGCACGAGCGGGGCCTCGTCGGTGAGCTCGCCCGACACGACCGCGAGGTGGTCGGTGCCGGTCATCCGGTCCTTGTAGGCGAGGAAGCGGAACTCGCCGTGCGCGGTGGGCACCGTGGCCTCGGCGCGCAGGCTCACCCGGCGCCGGTCGTGGACGACCGGACCGGCGCTCCGGGGCTCGTGCTCGTCCAGGTATGCGATGAGCTGCTCGATCGTGATGACGGGCAGGCCGTCGCGCTCGCCGAGTTCCAGCAGCCCGGGCATGCGCATCATGCTGCCGTCCTCCGCCACGAGCTCCGCGATGGCGCCGACCGGCTCGAGCCCGGCGAGCCGGGTGAGCTCGACCGCGGCCTCGGTGTGACCGCTGCGCTCGCGCACGCCGCCGTCCACCGCCCGCAGCGGCAGGACGTGGCCCGGGCGGATGACGCTCGTCGGCACCGAGGAGGGGTCGGCGAGCACGTTCAGGGTGTGGGCGCGGTCGCCGGCGCTGATGCCGGTCGTGACCTTGTCGGCCGCGTCGACGCTCACGGTGTAGGCCGTCGAGCGGGCGTCCTCGTTGACGGCCACCATGGGCGGCAGGTCGAGGCGGTCCGCCCATTCGGCGGGCATCGGGGCGCAGATGAATCCGCTCGAGTGCCGCACGGTCCAGGCGATCCACTCGGGGGTCGCGAGCTGCGCGGACAGCACGACATCGCCTTCGTTCTCACGGTTCTCGTCGTCGGCGACGATCACCGGGCGGCCGGCGCGGAGGGCGTCCAGCGCCTCCGGGATGGTGGATAGGCTCATCGGGAGCCTCCTTCCGGGGTGAAAGCGAGCAGGCGCTGCACGTGGCGCGCCAGGATGTCGGTCTCGAGGTTGACCCGGTCGCCGGGGCGCCGTGCACCGAGGGTGGTGGCGGCGAGCGTCTCGGGGATGAGCGACACCTCGAACCAGGGGGATGCCGCATCCGCGGCGCTCACGGCGCTCACGGTCAACGACACGCCGTCCACGGCGATCGACCCCTTGTCGACGACGAGCGGGGCGAGGTCGGCGGGCAGCGAGACGCGCACGACCTGCCACTGCGATCCGGGGCGCACCTCCAGCACCTCGCCGGTGCCGTCGACATGGCCCTGCACGACGTGGCCGCCGAGCCGCCCGCCCGCCGCCGTGGCGCGCTCCAGGTTCACGCGGCTGCCAGGGGCGAGCTCGCCGGTGGTCGTCATGGTGAGGGTCTGGCGCATGACGTCGGCCGTGAAGTGGTCGCCGTCGCGGTCGACCACGGTCAGGCAGACGCCCGACACCGCGATCGAGTCGCCGTGCCCCGCGTCCGCGACCACGGTCGGGCCCTGGACCGTCACGCGGATGCCGTCGCCGGCGGGTTCCACGGCGGTCACGGTGCCGATCTCCTCCACGATTCCGGTGAACATCAGTCGTCTCCGTTCTGCGGGCCGGGGTGGGCCACGATCAGCAGGTCGTCGCCGAGCCGGTCGATCGCGTCGACCTCGAGGCGGCGCGCGGCGTCGATCGAACCGACGCCGAGGTCGGTGAGCGCCATCCGGGGGCCGCCGATGAGCACGGGCGCGAGGTACACCAGCACCTCGTCCGCCAGGCCTGCGCGGATGAACGCGCTCGCGAGCGTTGGCCCGCCCTCGACGAACACTCGGTGCACCCCGGCGTCGCCGAGCTCGGCGAGCACGGCGACCAGGTCGTGGGTGGGGAAGAACCGGGGGGAGCGGGGATGCCGCCGAACGGCCGCATCCGCGGGGATCTGCGTGGTGCCGATGACGACCGGGG
>JAEZSU010000212.1 GCA_023421635.1 Actinomycetes bacterium
GGGGAGCGGTGCTCCTGGATGCGGCCGAGCCATGCCGCGACGATGGCCAGCAGCGGCAGCAGGCTCATGAACGCCATGGCCGGCAGTGCGGTGCCGGTGCCGAACAGGCCGCCGAGCGGGGAGGCGAGGGCGCCGATCGCGAACTGGCTGAACCCCACCAGCGCCGACCCGGCACCCGCCGTCCGCGCGGCGCGGCCGACCGCGATCGCCGACGCGGTGGACATCACCGCGCCGCAGCCGAGGCAGAACACCGCCATGAGCGGCAGATAGGACCACAACGAGTACACGCCCGCGAGCAGGAGCACCGCCGAGACGGCGGCGGTCCCCAGCTGCAGCGACTGCGCGACGCGGAGCGTCCGGGCCGCGCCGATGCGACCTGCGACCCGGCCGCTCAGCCAGGCGCCGCACATGATGCACAGCCCGGTGAAGGAGAACGTGAGCGAGTACTCCACCGGTGTCGCGCCGAAGATGCGCTGCACGATGAAAGAGGACGAGCTGATGTAGACGATGAGCGTGCCGTAGCCGAGCCCGAACGCGATCGCGTAGGCGACGAACGCGCCGTCGCGCACGAGCCGCCCGATGTTGCCGCCGATGGCCCGCAGGGTGAAGGGATGCCGGCGTTCGGGCGGGAGGCTCTCCGGGATCACGAGCGCGGCGGCGATGAGCATGCCGGTGGCGATCACCGCCATGCCCAGCAGCGTCGCGCGCCAGCCACCCAGCTGCACGAGCAGACCGCCGAGCGGCGCCGAGACGGCAGGTCCGAGCGCGATCATCGCCCACAGCAGGCTGAAGGCACGGACGGCCCGCTCGCGGTCGGCGAGGTCGCTCACCACGGCCCGGGCGAGCACCGCCCCCGCGGAGCCGGCGAAGCCCTGCACGGCGCGGACCGCCACAAGCACCGCGAGCGACGGGCTGGCGGCGGCGAGGGAGGCGCACAGCGCGAACACGACCAGTGCGAGCAGCAGCGTGCGCCGGCGCCCGAGCGCGTCGGAGACCGCGCCGATGCACAGCTGACCGAGGGCGGAACCGACGAGGAACGATGTCATCGTGAGCTGCACCGCGGCGGCCTCCACCTGGAAGGCGGCGGCGATGTCGGGGAACGCCGGCAGGTACATGTCCGTCGACAGCGACCCCGCCATCGCGACGAAGCCGAGGGCGAGCATCAGTCCCGGGTCGATGCGACCCGGGACCGACGTGCTCGCCCTCGTCCTGCTCACGCCGTGGTCACGGCATCCGGTCGGTAGCCCTTCTTCGCCAGCTGGATCTGCTCGTAGACGAAGTGCCGCAGCTCGGTGAAGCGGGGCATGGAGCGGGTCTCGAGCTGGTCGCGCTGCGCCGGCAGGTCGACCACGAGGTCCTGCTGCACGACGGTCGGCGAGCTGGAGAGCATGATCACGCGTTCGCCCAGGTACACCGACTCGTCGATGTCGTGCGTGACGAACAGCACCGACAGGCCCAGGGTCTCGCGCACCCGGCGCACCAGGTCCTCGAGGTCGGCGCGGGTCTGGGCGTCGACCGCGCCGAACGGCTCGTCCCTGAGCAGCACCTCGGGCTGGTACGCGATGGCGCGGGCGATCGCGACGCGCTGCTGCATGCCGCCCGACAGCTGCCAGGGGTACGAGCGCGGCACGTGGTCGAGCCCGACGTTCTGCAGCGCCTCCTCGACGAGGGCCTTCCGCTCGTCGCGGGGGATGCCGGCGTTCTTCAGCGGCAGCTCCACGTTCTCCGCCACCCGCAGCCACGGGAACAGCGACCGGCCGTACTCCTGGAACACCACGGCCATCTTCTTCGGCGGGGAGGTGACCTTCTTGCCGTCGAGGACGACCTCGCCGCTCGTGGGCGCGAGCAGGCCCGCGATGCATTTCAGCAGCGTCGTCTTGCCGGATCCGGAGGGCCCGACCAGGCACGTGAGCTCGTTCTTGCCCAGGTCGAAGGTGAGGTCGCGGACGGCTTCGATGTCGCCGCCGTCGGTCGTGTACACCTTCTTCAGGTTCCGGACGGAGAGCAGGGTGTCGGCGGGGTCGAGCGTGCGGCCGTAGGCGACCGAGTCGAGCGGGGCGGAGGTGTCAGACAGCATTCTCGAGATCCTTCAGTCCGTAGTACCAGCGGAGGATGCGGCGTTCCACGACGCGGAAGAGGACCGCGACCAGGAAGCCGATGATGCCCAGCAGCAGGATGCCCGACCACATCTCGGGGATCGCGAACGTGCGCTGGAACCGGATGATGGCCGCGCCCAGGCCACCGGTGGGTGCGAACATCTCGGAGATGACCATGAGGATCAGTCCGATCGGCAGGCTCTGCCGGACGCCGGCCATGATCTGCGGTGCGGCCGACGGCAGCACCTGGTAGCGCACCCGGGCGAAGCCGGAGATGCCGTAGGAGCGGCTGGTGTCGGTCTGCACCGGGTCGGCCGCGCGGACGCCTTCCACCGTGTTCAGAAGCACCGGCCACACCGCGGCCAGGGCGATGACGACGACCTTCATGAGGTCGGTCGGGCCGAGGATGAGCAGCAGCGGCGGGACGAGCACGGGGGCGGGCAGGGCGCGGAAGAACTCGAACAGCGGCTCGGTGAGATCCCGCAGCATCCGGTTGAGGCCGATGAGCAGGCCGAGCGCGATGCCGACGACGATCGCGACGGCGACGCCCGCCGCGAACCGGCCGATGCTGGGCAGCACGTCCGCCCACAGCCGCGGCCCGAACCAGAGCGAGAAGAACTCCTGCACGAGCTCCGGCGGCTCGGGCACGAAGAAGTTCGGCGAGGTCGCAGTGCTGATCCACCACAGCGCCACGAGGATGACGGGCAGGCCCAGGGTGAACGCGATCGAGGCGAGGACCTTCTTCATGCCGCCACCTCCCCGCGCACCGAGGTGTGCCAGGACAGCAGCCGCCGCTCCAGCGCCCGAGCCCCGAGGTTGATCAGGACGCCCAGCAGGCCGGTCGCGATCGACAGCGCGTACATGGTGGCGTAGTTGCCGGCGTTCTGTGCGAACGCGATCTCGTACCCGAGCCCCGGTGTCCCGATGATGAGCTGTCCGGTGACGGCCAGGATGAGCGCGATCGCGGATGCCAGGCGCACGCCGGTCATGAGGTACGGCAGCGCCGTGGGGAACACGACGTCGCGGACGCGCTGCCACTTCGAGAAGCCGTAGCTGCGCGCCGTGCTCATGGCGACCTGGTCGACGTCGGCGA
>JAEZSU010000299.1 GCA_023421635.1 Actinomycetes bacterium
GTCGAGTTCCGTCCGGCCGACGGGACGCTGATGCCCGCCGCGTGGTACATCGAGACGCTGGACGCCGACACCGAGCGACGCATCGCCGAGATCGTCCGCTCCGCCGTGGGCTGACCGCATCCGGCCCCTTCCCCGGCGATCCGCACGGCTCGCCGGGGAAGCGGCAGCGGCGGGACGCCCGCTACGGTGGGGGCGACGAAGGAGCCGACATGGCCTGGAGCACGCGCGAACTCGCCCGCATGGCGGGCACGACGGTCAACACCATCCGGCACTACCACCGGCTGGGGCTGCTCGAGCTGCCCGAACGCGAGGACAACGGCTACAAGCAGTACCAAGTGCGACACCTCGTCTGCCTGCTGCGGATCCGCCGCATGGCCGAGCTCGGCGTCCCGCTCGCGCGCATCGCGACCGTCACCGCCGGGAACGACCCCGTACCCGAGGAGCTCGCCCGGATCGACGCGGACCTCGCCGCGCAGATCGACCGGCTGCAGCAGGCGCGCGACGACATCGCCGCCATCTTGCGCGCCGGCGCTCCGGCCGACGCCCCCGCCGGCTTCGAGGAGGTCGCGGCACGGATGTCCGAGGCCGACCGCTCGATGATGCACATCTACCAGCAGCTCTATGACGACGACGCGATCGCGGACCTGCGCAGCATGGTGGAAGCGGACACGGATGCGGTCGGCGCCGAGGTCGACGCGCTCCCCGCGGACGCGGACGAGGAGACCCGGCAGCGGCTCGCTGAGCGGCTCGCGCCCATCATCGCCCGTGACATG
Organism: Actinomycetes bacterium; assembly: GCA_023421635.1. Classification (GTDB taxonomy): domain Bacteria; phylum Actinomycetota; class Actinomycetes; order Actinomycetales; family Microbacteriaceae; genus Microbacterium. Next base: position 774 of record JAEZSU010000299.1, read on the forward strand.
GTGACGTATCCGTGGATGCAGGACCCGGGGGCGCGCCTGTCGAAGAGGCCCAACGTGACCGAGGAGACGTTCCTGGAGGCGCTCGTGGAGCTGTACAACCCGGCGCAGCTCGATGTCATGGGCCGTGCCAGCATCCTCGCCCGGAAACAGCTCGACGACGCGGATGCGGCGACCGGCTGAGAAACATTTCTCACAGCGCTTGACCATGTGCTGAGAACACGCCTTCTACTGAGGGCCGTCGAAATCACTCGACGTCCCAACGCAGTAAGGAGCAGTTCTCATGAACCCCATCGAGGCACTCGTCCTCACCCTGCAAGACCTCGTGGGCAACGTGCCCGAACTCGTCCAGCCGCTCATCGCGCTGCTCGCCGGCGCGGTCCCCTTCATCGAGGGAGAGGGTGGTGCCATCATCGGCGTCGTCGGCGGTATTAATCCCGTCGTCGCCGCGATCGCCGCGGCGGCCGGCAACTTCCTCAGCGTGCTGCTCGTGGTCATGCTCACCTCCAGCGCTCGGACCGCCGTCGTGCACGCGCACGCCGCCCGGGTCGCCGCAGCGGGCGGTGGCGGGACCGCCACGCTCACCGAGGCGCCGCCCGCGAAGCCGGTGTCGAAGGGCCGTGAGCGGTTCCAGAAGTTCCTGGTGCGCTTCGGCGTCCCCGGAGCCACCATCCTCGGGCCGCTCGCCATCCCCACGCAATTCATCGCGAGCATCCTGGTCGCAGGCGGGACGTCCCGCGCGTGGGTGCTGCTGTGGCAGGCCGTCGCGATCGCGATCTGGACCACGGTCGGGACCGTCTCGATCTGGATCGCCATCGGCCTGATCGCCGGATTCTGAGCGTGTGCGCCACGCCGCTTCGAGGCGGGGGCCGGCCGCGGTGTCAGCACACGGCGCCGGCACCCCGCCTCGGCTCGCGTCAGGCCGCGGCGCGCTGCGCCGCCGGACGGCGCCGGAGGGCCGCATCGACGATCGGCGGAGTGCTGTACTCCTGATCCATGCGGCCGATGCCGGTGCCCGGCGGCACGATCGCGTCGATGGCATCCATGACCTCGTCGGTGAGCTCCACGTCGGCCGCGGCGAGCAGATCGTCGAGCTGCGCCATCGTGCGCGGGCCGAGGAGGGCCGCGGTCACGCCCGGGTGCGCGATGACGAACGCGAGCGCCAGATGCGTGAGGGGGATGCCGACCCGCTCGGCCACTGCCACGAATTCCTCGACCGCGTCGATGCGCCGCTCGTCGCGGAGGGCGGCGAACCGCTGCGTGCGGCGCAGGTCGCTCTCCTGTCCCCGCCGCACGCGCCCGGTGAGCATGCCGCTCGCGAGCGGACTCCAGATCACGGTGCCCATGCCGAAGCGTTCGGCGACCGGGAGCACCTCGCGCTCGATCGATCGGTCGAGGAGGGAGTAGTGCGGCTGCTCCACGCGGAATCGCTCATAGCCGCGGCGCTCGGCGGTCCACTGCGCCGCCACGATCTCGGATGCGGGCATGTCCGATGAGCCGATCGTGCGCACCTTGCCGCTGCGGACGAGGTCGCTCAGTGCGGAGAGCGTCTCCTCGATGTCGGTGTCGGGGTCCGGCCGGTGCATCTGGTAGACGTCGAGGTGGTCGGTCTGCAGGCGGCGGAGCGAGTTCTCGACCGCCGTCATGATCCAGCGGCGGGAGCCGCCGCGGTGGTTCGGGTCGTCGTCGACCGGCCGCGCGAATTTGGAGGCGAGCACGACCTCGGCGCGGCGGCCGCGCAGCGCGTGCGCGAGCATCTCCTCCGACTCGCCGTACGCGTCGGCGGTGTCGATGAAGTTGATGCCGGCGTCGAGGGCGCGGGCGACCATGCGGTCGACGTCGTCCTGGTCGCTGTTGCCGAAGGAGCTGAACATCATCGCGCCGAGCGCGAAGGGGGAGACGTGGATGCCGGTGCGTCCGAGTGGGCGGTAACGCATGTGAACTCCTGTGGGGTCGAGGATCGGTGATGGAGTCGCTACGCTGAAGAAGCGGAACGGCATTCCGCAACTATACGGAACCATGTTCCGTTTGTGAAGAGGAGTTCTGGATGCCCGACACCGACGTACCCGTCACGGCCCCCAGGCGGCGCGCGGACGCCGTGCGCAACGCCGAAGCGGTGCTCGAGGCGGCGAAGGACGCGTTCGCCGCGACCGGGGTCGACACCCCGATGCGCGACATCGCCGCGCGCGCGGGGGTCGGCGTCGGCACGATCTACCGGAGCTACCCGCAGCGATCCGACCTGATCATCGCGGTGTTCCGTCGCGAGGTGGATGCCACGGCCCGCGCCGCGGACGAGCTCGCCGCGCAGCATCCTCCGGCCGAGGCGCTCCGGCACTGGGCGGACAGCTTCGCCCGCTTCGTCGCCACGAAGCGGGGTCTGAGCGGAGCGCTGCATTCCGGTGATCCGGCGTATCAGCCGCTCCCGGAGTACTTCCTCGGCACACTCGCCCCGCGGGTACAGCGGATGCTGGATGCGGGCGTGGCCGACGGCACGATCCGTGCCGACGTCTCGGCGGAAGACCTCATCCTCGCCTTGAGCCGGCTCGCCGCCGACGGCGGGCGCATGACCGGCGTGCTCCTGGACGGCCTGCTCCGGCCCTGACCGCGCTGGCCGCATCCTGGCGAGTCTCGCCGGGTCTCTCGCGGCTCGGGGCTACGGTGTCCGGAACCGGAGGGAGCCGTCGATGGATGTCGTGAGTGCGCTGGCGGCCGTCGCGTTGGCGCTGCTGGTCGTGGCCGTGGTCGCCGCGTTCGTGATCCCGCGGCTGCGGGGACGACGGCCGGACGAGCCGGGCGACGCCGCGCATCGGATCCGGGCGCAGATCGATCAGGGGCGCAGCGGTCTGATGCGCTGACGCGCGCCGGCGTACCCTGTCCGCATGGAACGGATCTTCCGGATGCCGGTGGCGCGGGTCTACCCCCTCTACGTCGAGAAGCTCGCGAAGAAGGGCCGCACCCAGGACGAGCTCGACGAGGTCATCGAGTGGCTCACCGGCTTCGACCGGGCCGAGGTTCAGCATCAGCTGGATGCGGGGACGACCTTCGCCGAGTTCTTCGAGACCGCGACGCTGAACCCCCTCGCCGACCGGATCACCGGTGTGGTCTGCGGGGTCCGCGTGGAGGAGATCGATGATCCGCTCATGCAGAGGATCCGGTACCTCGACAAGCTCGTCGACGAGCTCGCCCGCGGCAAGGCGATGCCGAAGGTCCTCCGCACGGCGTAGCACGGCCGTGACCGCGTTCGCTCGCCTGTCGCGAACCGTGCCGAGAGGCCGCAGTCCGCGATACAGCACCGCGGCGCGGGTGCGCGCCCCGCTCAGCCGAGGGGGTCGGCGAGCGCGGTGAACGGCAGTGGGCGGCCGAGGATGCGCTCGGCTGCGCGGTGTCCGGAGCGCATCGCTGCGGTCACGGTCGCCGGGTCCTCGCCCCACGTCGCCTCGCCCGCGAGGTGCAGCACCTCGTCCACCGGGTCGGCGATGCGGTCGTGGTCCTCGTCGGCGCTGCCGATCGGCAGGTACGCGTAGGACCCTCGAGACCAGGGGTCGTCCTGCCACGCGGTGCGCCGGATGTGCACCGGTTCCGGGACGGCGTCGCCGTAGAGCTCGCGCAGGGAGGCGAGGACGGATGCGGCGACCTGCTCGTCGCTCCACGTCCGGGTCTCCTGCGCACGCGTCCCCGCGGCGAACGTGAGGAGGGTCGGCTCGCCGTGCGCCGCGGTGAGGTCGTACCAGGAGTGCCACCACGCCGCGGCGGGGCCCTGCCTGCGGATCGCGTAGACATCCGCATCCCAGAACCGCGTCGGGAAGCGCAGGAACACCTTCTCGAAGGCGTTCATCTCGAACCGCGCGATCGCGCCGCTGACCGGGTCGGGGAGGGGCGGGTCGAAGGCGATGCCACCGCCGCGGAGCACGCCGATCGGCACGGTCACGACCGCGTGCTGGGCAGTGAACGTGCCGTGCGCGGTCTCGACGCGGACCCCGTGGGCGACACCGGGCGCGCCGTGGCGGATCGCGGTCGTGACAGCGTGCCCGAGGCGCACGTCGAGACCGTCCGCGAGCCGCGCCGCGAGCTCGTCGTACCCGCGGGGGAAGACGACCTCGTCGCCCTCGATCACCTCGCTCTCGAGGCCGTGCGAGTCGAGGAGCGTCGCGTCGGCGCCGTACTGCTCCTCGGCGCGGTGGTCGAAGT
>JAEZSU010000363.1 GCA_023421635.1 Actinomycetes bacterium
TCGCCGAGGGCGGCCGCGGCCGCATCCATGTCCGCCGTCGCCTGCGTGCACCCGGTGCGCCGGCCGATGTAGGCGGCGACGGTCTCACCCTCGATGCGTTCGTGCTCCTGCGGCAGCCAGCCGACGAACGCGTCGGGCGGCGCGAGGGCGACCGTGCCGGCCTGCGGTTCGTCGACACCGGCCAGCAGGCGCAGCAGCGTGGACTTGCCGGCGCCGTTCGCGCCGACCACCCCGACCACGTCGCCGGGTGCCACGGTGAGCTCGAGTCCCTCGAACAGGGTGCGGTGGCCGTAGCCGCCCGCCAGGCCGTGGGCGACGAGGGTTGCGGTCATCCCTCCATCCTCCCATCGGCGCCTGCGCGCACTCTCCACAGGCTTCTGCGCACGATCCGCCGCGTGGTGCTTGACTGACCGGGTTCAGCGGGGTGCCGCGACGCGGCGGCGCTCCGACACGACCGGCGCTCGCACGCCGGGCGGATCGTCGCAGGGTGCGAGCGTCACGACAGAAGGATCCCCCCACCGTGCACAGGACACCACGAGCGGCGATCGTCGCCGCAGCGGCGCTGGCGCTGGTCGCCACCTCCGCCGGACCGGCCGTCGCCGACGACCACCTCAACCAGCCGGGCGAGCCGACGCTCACCCTGCCGATCAACGACAGCGCCGCCGGCGGCACCTACGAGCAGGACTTCACGCGCGCCTATGCGGGGGCGACACCGGACGGCACCCCGGTGTACATCTACGTGCCCGCGGGCACGCCGCTCGACGGCTCGGCGCCGACCGGTGTCGCGAGCCTCGACCCGGCGTTCGACCCGACCCCGGACGACGCATTCGCGCCGTGCACGGATGCGGCCGCATCCGACTACGCGATCACGCAGGCGCAGATCGACTACATGGGCGACCAGCTCTCGAACCAGATCGTCGCCGTGGACGAGGAGCACTTCGGCGAGATGGATGCGGCGGATCCCGCCGACCCGGCGAGCGACTCCCTGGTGATGGTGGCGTACAACGTGCAGGACGAGAACTACTACGACTGTGCGGAGACCAGCTACACGGCCGGCTACTTCGCCCCCGACTACATCGACTCGGTGGGCATGAACGTGATCGTGGTCGACGCGTTCGACTGGGCGAACCGCGTGGGCCCGGCCGACTCGCCCTGGAACGACGGCGACGCGACCAACGACCAGCCGACGCTGTACGAGGGCGTCATCGCGCACGAACTGGAGCACCTCCTGCACAACTACAGCGACCCGGGCGAGCTGTCGTGGGTCGACGAGGGGCTCGCCGACTTCGCGGTGTTCCTCAACGGCTACGACATCGGCGGGTCGCACCTGACGTACCACCAGGTGTTCTACGCCGAGACCTCGCTCACCCGGTGGGCGGGAGGCCTGGAGAACTACGGCGCCGCCTACACGTTCTTCCAGTACCTGTGGGAGCAGGCGGGCGGGAACGGCGACGGCACGTTCGACCCCGACCTGACGTACGACGGCGCGGGCGGCGACCTGCTCATCAAGCGGATCTTCGAGAACCAGGCGGACGGCATGGAGGGCGTGCAGGCCGCGATCGACGCGTTCAACGCGGAGACCGGTGCGGGGCTCCGCGGCGCCGACGTGCTCTTCCAGGACTGGGCGGTCGCGGTGTACCTGGACGACGAGGACTCCGACCGCTTCGACATCAAGGCGGCCGACTTCGGCGACCCCGAGGACACGACATGGACGATGGACCTCGCGGACGACCTGTTCTGGAGCGGGCGCGGTTCCAACCAGGGCGCGCAGCCGCCGGCGAAGTGGAACACGCGCGGCAACGGGCAGAGCCCGGTCGCGGTGCCGTACGGCATCCAGGTGGAGCGCTTCCGCAACCCGGGCCCGGTCGTCACGGTCTCGCTCGACGGCGAGGACGCCACCCGCGTGGCACCGCACACGGGCGACACGCACTGGTACGGCGGGTACGAGAGCCAGTCCGAGAACGTCCTCGATGTGGACGCGTCGGGCGGGGTGACCTCCCTCGACTTCTGGAGCTGGCACGTCATCGAGGAGGGCTGGGACTACGGCTTCGTCGACGCGCTCGTGGACGGCGAGTGGGTCACCGTGCCGCTCGTCGACGACGCCGGCACCGTGGTGACGCGCGACGACGACCCGCACGGTGCCAACCCGACGGGCAACGGCCTCACCGGCACCTCGGGCGCCGCCTACGGCGAGGAGCCGGTGTACGTCCACTACACGGCGCAGGTGCCGGAGGGCGCGACCGACGTGCGGTTCCGCTACGCGACGGATGCGGCCTACCTCGACACCGGGTGGTTCGTCGACGACGTCCGGGTGAACGGCGGGGACGCCGCGCTCTCGTCCGCCGAGGGCGAGTGGATCGAGACGGACGGCGCGCAGGACAACAACTGGACGCTGCAGGTGGTGGCATCCTGCGACCTGACGCCGGGTGTCGACTCGCCGTTCGAGATCGTCGACGGCGCGGGCAACTTCGTCTACCGGCTCACCGGCGACGCGATCTCGCAGCCGGGGTTCGACACGAAGTGCGCGAACGGCAACACGCGCGACTTCGCGACGCTCGTGTCGAACCTGCCCACCGGTGATCTGTCGTTCCTCGACGCGGGGTACACCCTCGGCGTGAAGAACACCGGCAACGGCAAGAAGGGCTGACCCCGACCGTCCCGGCATCCCTCTCCGGCCCGCCTGGGAGAGGGATGCCGGGCGCCGCGGGCTAGAACTCGATCCAGGTGATGTCGCCGAACTCGGCCCACAGGCGGTCGCGGATCTCGACGAACTCCGGCTGCGCCCACATGAACGCGAGCTTCTCGGCGACGACGCTCGCGGTGGGGTCGGCGGGCTCGGGCTCCGCGACGAAGACGGTGAAGACCTCGGCGAAGTCCTCGCCGACGTTCGTCGCCGCGTAGGCGCTGACGAAGTCCTCCTCGTGCGCCTCGAAGAACGCGACCTGGTCGTCGCCGTCCTGGTACGCGGGGGCGTCGTCGCCGTACCCGGCCCAGAACCGGGCGTGGTACTCGGCGAGGTACGCGCCGTCCTCGGCGCAGGGCTGGGAGTCGTAGTCCACCTCGCAGGCCCCGGACTCGTCGGTCTGCCCCGGCCCCATCGACAGCAGGTGCGCGTACTCGTGGATGAGCGTGAGCAGCAGCATGTCGCGGTCCTCGGCCGTGGCGAGGTTCACCGCGAAGTTCCAGAGCGCCGGGTCCTCGTCGCTCTCGATCACCCAGGCGAGGAAGTCGGAGTCGGGGTTGTCGCCCACCTGGTACCAGAGGATCCGCTCCCCCGCGTACTCGGGCGTCACCACGCGGACGAACAGGTCCCACACCTCGGCGTCGAGCCCGGATGCGGCGGGGATGAGCTCCGCGGACTCCGACACCTCGTAGACGGTGAGGTCGCCGAGGTCCTCGTC
>JAEZSU010000229.1 GCA_023421635.1 Actinomycetes bacterium
CCTGTCGGACGGCGCGGTCGGGACCGTGTGGTCCGAGCGGCTGCACGCGGTCGACGCGGAGGTGATCGCCGCCTACGCCGACGGCGACGTCGCCGGGATGGCGGCGATCACCCGGCGCGCGACACGCGGCGGCGGCGCGGCCTGGTACGTTTCGACGCGGCTCGATCCCGGGGCGTACGCCGAACTGCTGGCGCGCGTCGTGACCGAGGCCGGCGTCGCGCCCACCGGCGGCGACGCCGACTTCGAGGTCGTGCGCCGGGTCGGCGACGACCGTTCCTACCTCTTCACCATCAACCACGGCCGCAGCGACGCGACCGTCACCGCCCACGGCCTCGACCTCGTCTCCGGCGAGCGGGTCGAGGGGGCGGTCACCGTCGCCGCCGGCGCGGTGCGCATCATCGAGGAGTCACGATGACCCTGACCACCTCAGCCCGGGCCGAGGCCGCCCCGGAGGCGCCGCCCGCACCTCGGCGCCGCATCCGGACACCGCACCGGCGCGCGATCGTCCTGCTGCTCGCCCCCTTCGCCGTGCTGTTCGCGCTGTTCTACGTGCTGCCGATCGCGTTCGCGTTCGTGCAGTCGCTGCTGGTCGTCCAGCGCGACGGCACCTACGGCAAATCCGAACTCGTCTTCGGCGGCCTGACGCAGTACGTGCTGGTGTTCCAGAACGAGGCGTTCTGGAATTCGGTCGGACGGATGCTGCTGTTCGGCGTCGTGCAGGTGCCGGTCATGCTCGGCCTCGCGCTGCTGTTCGCGCTGCTGCTGGACTCGCCGCTCCTGCGCGGGAAGCGCTTCTTCCGCCTGGCCTACTTCGTCCCCTACGCGGTGCCCGGCGTCATCGCGGCGATCATGTGGGGCTCGCTCTACTCCCCCAACCTCTCGCCGTTCAAGGCGATCACCGGACAGATCGACTTCCTCGGCGCGGAGTTCGTGCTCTGGGCGATCGCGAACGTCGTCACCTGGATCTACGTCGGCTACAACATGCTCATCATCTACTCGTCGCTGCTGTCGATCCCGAGCGAGATCTTCGAGGCGGCGCGCCTGGACGGCGCGGGCCACGTCCGGATGGCGTGGTCGATCAAGATCCCGCTGGTGCGGCCCGCGATCGTGATGACGGCGATCTTCTCGATCATCGGCACGCTGCAGCTGCTGGCCGAACCCCAGGTGTTCCGTTCGTTCAGCTCGGCGGTCACGAGCACCTTCACCCCGAACATGACGGTCTACGCCACCGCCGCCATCCCCAACACCAACCTGGCCGCGGCGTTCTCCGTCGTGCTGGCCGTCGCCACCTTCGTGCTCTCGTTCGGGTTCATGAAGTTCATGCAGCGGAAGGACAACGCATGAGCGCCACCACCGCCCTCGCCCCCTCCCGCGCTCGCGGACCCCGGGAGTCGATCGTCTCGCGCGGGTCCGCCATGCTCGTCATGGTCGTCTTCACGCTGTACTTCCTGGTGCCGCTGTGGTGGCTGCTGGTGGCCGCGAGCAAGGACAACAGCGCCATCCTCACCACCAATCCGCTGTGGTTCGCCGACTTCCGGCTGTTCGCGAACATCGGCGAACTGTTCGCCTACCGCGACGGGGTGTACCTGCGCTGGCTCGGCAACTCCGTGCTGTACGCCGGGCTCGGGGGCGCTGTGGCGACCCTGTTCGCGGCGATGGCGGGGTATGCGCTCGCGAAGTACCGCTTCCGCGGCCGCGAGGTCGTCTTCAACGTGGTCCTCGGCGGCGTGCTGGTGCCGGCCACCGCGCTCGCGCTGCCGCTGTTCCTCATCTTCAGCCAGGTGAACCTGACGAACACGTTCTGGGCGGTGTTCCTCCCCTCGATCGTCAGCCCGTTCGGGGTGTACCTGGCGCGCATCTTCGCCGCGCAGGCGGTGCCGGACGAACTGCTCGAGGCGAGCCGGATCGACGGCGCGGGCGAGATCCGCACCTTCTTCACCGTCAGCGTGCGGCTCATGATGCCGGCGCTCGTGACGATGTTCCTGTTCCAGTTCGTCGCGATCTGGAACAACTTCTTCCTGCCGCTGATCATGCTCCGCAGCGAAGAGCTCTTCCCGGTCACCTTCGGGCTCTACAACTGGAACAACCAGCTGAACCAGCTCCCGGAGCTGCGCGGACTCGTCCTCATCGGGGCGCTGCTGTCGGTCATCCCCCTGATCATCACCTTCCTCTCACTGCAGCGCTTCTGGCGCAACGGCCTCGGCGCGGGCGCGCTGAAGTGAGTCGATCGCCGCGGGGAACGGACCCCGCGGCACCCACACCGGCCGGAACGGCCCGCCCGGTGCCCTCACCAAGAAAGGGATCGAAATGCACCACCCGAAGAAGAAGGCGGCCGCGGCCGTCCTGCTCTCCACGCTCGTGCTCGCGGGCTGCTCCACCGGCGGCGGCGGCGACGCGGCATCCGGCGACTGCACCCCGGCCGACGGCGATGTGACGCTCGAGTTCACGTCCTGGATCCCCGGCATCGAGGACGTCGTGGCGATCTGGAACGACGCCAACCCCGACATCCAGGTGAAGGTGCAGACCGGCCCGAACGGCAACGGCGGCACGTACCAGAACTTCTTCAACCAGATCGCGGCGGGCGACGCGCCCGACCTCGGCCAGATCGAGTACGACGCGCTCCCCAACTTCCTCGTGCAGGACGGCGTCGAGGATCTCTCCGGCTGCGCCGACGTGGTCGCCGCAGAGGAGGAGTTCGTCGACTGGGCCTGGGGCCAGGTGGCCCTCGGCGACGGCGTCTACGGCGTGCCGCAGGACATCGGCCCGATGGCGCTGTTCTACCGCTCCGACCTGTTCCAGCAGCACGGCATCGCGGTGCCGACCACGTGGGACGAGTACAAGGACGCCGCCACGCAGATCCGCGCGCTCGGCGGCTACATCACGAACTTCTCCACCGCCGACATCAACCAGTTCGCCGGGTTCGTGTGGCAGGCCGGCGGCGCCTGGTTCGCCAACGAGGGCGACGAGTGGGAGGTGACCTTGACCGACGAGGCGTCGGAGCAGGTCGCCGCTTACTGGCAGGAGCTGCTCGCCGAGGACCTGGTCTCGACCTACCCGGCGTGGACCGACGAGTGGAACAACGCCTACAACTCCAGCGAGGTCTGGACGTGGAACTCCGCCGTCTGGGGCGCGAACTCGATCTCGTCCGGCGCGCCCGACACGGCGGGCGGCTGGTCGGTCGCGCCGCTGCCGCAGTGGAACGCGGGCGACGCCGTCGCCGGCAACTGGGGCGGCTCGTCGATCGCGGTCCTCAAGGGCAGCGACCACCTCTACGAGGCGACGAAGTTCGCGCTCTGGCTGAACACCTCCGAGGAGGCGCTCGCGGCGCTCAACGAGTCCGCGAACATCTACCCGGCCACCACCGCGGGGCTGAAGCTGCCCTCGCTGTCGCAGGGCGTGGAGTTCTACGGCGGGCAGAAGATCTACGACGTGTTCGCGCAGGCGGCCACCCAGGTGTCGCCCGACTTCGTGTGGGGCCCCACGATGACGCAGACCTACGCCGACGTCTCCGACGGCTTCAAGGCCGCGGTGAGCGGCGACGGTACGCTGTCGGACGCACTCTCGGCCGGCGAGTCGGCCACGATCAAGGCGCTGAAGGCGCAGTCGATCCCGGTCGCGGACTGACCCGTCCCGCATCCACCCGCCC
>JAEZSU010000369.1 GCA_023421635.1 Actinomycetes bacterium
CCGTCGCCCTCGGCACTCGCCCGGGTGCCGACGTGCTCCTCGAGGAGGCCGTCGCGCTCGCCGCCGCCGCCCCCGCGTCCGTCCGGCTCGTCTCGCTCGCCACCGTCGATCTGCCTGCGGGCGTCGACACCGGTGTCATCCGGCTCACCGGCATCACGCACGCGGCCGCGGTGCTCGCCCAGGCGCGTGCCGCCCTCCCCGCCGAGGTGACGGCCGACGCCGTCGTCGGTGCGGGAGAGAGCGTCGAGGAGGCGGTGCAGGAGCTCGACTGGCTCCCCGCCGAACTCGTCATGGTCGGCTCCAGCCGGCTGGCGCAGCCGCGGCGCCTGTTCCTCGGCTCGACCGCGGCGAAGATGCTGCACGTGCTGCCGGTGCCGATGGCCGTCGTGCCCCGCACCCGCAGCGGACAGGGGGTATGACATGAGCGCACCACGGCAGCAGTCCCGAGCCGCCGACCCGGTCACCGGGGGGCTCTCGCAGAAGGGGCTCTCCGCGGGCACGGTGGGCCTCATCGGCGCCGTCGTCATCGGCATCTCCTGCATCGCCCCGGCGTACACCCTCACCGCAGCACTCGGCCCGACGGTGTCGGAGGTCGGGGTGCAGGTGCCCGCCATCATCCTGGTCGGGTTCCTGCCGATGCTCCTGGTCGCGTTCGGCTACCGGGAGCTCAACCGGCGGATGCCGGACTCCGGCACCTCGTTCACCTGGGCCTCCCGCGCCTTCGGGCCGTGGATCGGCTGGATGGCCGGCTGGGGGCTCGTGGCGGCGACGATCCTCGTGCTCTCCAACCTCGCGGGCATCGCGGTCGACTTCCTGTTCCTGCTCATCGCGCAGCTCACGGGCGCGGAGGACATCGCCGGGCTCGCCGCCAACCCGTTCATCAACGTCGCCGTGTGCCTCGCGTTCATGGCGGCCGCGACCTTCGTGTCCTACCGCGACATGCAGACCACGCAGAAGCTGCAGTACGTGCTCGTCGGGTTCCAGGTCGTCGTCCTGGTGCTCTTCGCCGGTGCCGCGATCGTGCAGTCGCTGAACGGAGCCGGGTTCGATCCGACGCCGTTCGACTGGTCGTGGTTCAACCCGTTCGCCGTGTCCTCGTTCAGCGCGTTCGCGGCAGGGCTGTCGCTGTCGATCTTCATCTTCTGGGGATGGGACGTCACCCTCACGATGAACGAGGAGACGAAGGACCCCGACCGCACGCCGGGCCGGGCCGCCACCGTCACCGTCCTCGTCATCGTCGCGCTGTATCTGCTCCTCGCGGTCTCGCTCATCATGTTCGCCGGCGTCGGCGAGGGCGACTTCGGGCTCGGCAACCCCGACATCCAGGACAACGTGTTCTTCCACCTGTCGGGGCAGATCCTGGGACCGTTCGCGGCGCTGGTCTCGCTCGCCGTGCTCACCAGTTCCGCATCCAGCCTGCAGTCCACGTTCGTGTCGCCCGCGCGCACCCTCCTGGCGATGGGGCACTACGGGGCGCTGCCGAAGCGGTTCGCGGCGGTGCACCCGCGGTTCTTCACCCCGGGGTTCGCGACGCTCGCCTCGGCCGTCGTGGCGTCGGTGTTCTACGCCGTCATGCGTTTCGTCAGCGAGAACGTGCTGTGGGACACCATCACCGCGCTCGGCATGATGATCTGCTTCTACTACGGCCTCACCGCGTTCGCGTGCGTCTGGTACTTCCGCCGGCAGTGGTTCGACTCCGCACGCTCGTTCTTCTTCACCTTCCTCTTCCCGCTCGTCGGCGGGGTCGTCCTGGGCGTGCTGTTCGTGACCACCCTCGTCGACTCGATGGACCCCGAGTACGGCAGCGGGTCGAACGTGTTCGGCGTCGGGCTCGTCTTCGTGCTGGGCGTGACCGTGATCCTGCTCGGCGTCGCCGTCATGATCTGGCAGTCGGTCGTCCGTCCCGACTTCTTCCGCGGCAAGACCCTGAGCATCGACGCGCCCGCGAGCCTTCGTCGCCGCGACCGGGCACACTGAGACCACCACAGACAAGGAGTACGCATGAGCGATTACGCGGTCGTGAACCCCGCCACCGGCGAGACGTTGGCGACATACCCGAGCCACACCGACGCGGAGCTCGAGGAGCGCATCGCGGCGGCGGATGCGGCCTACCGCAGCTGGCGCACGCTCCCGGTCGCCGAACGCGCCGCGAAGCTGCGCCGCGTGGCCGAACTGCACCGGGAGCGCAAGGACGAGCTCGCGGCGATCATCGTGCGCGAGATGGGCAAGCCCCTCTCGCACGCGGAGGGCGAGGTCGACTTCGCCGCCGACATCACCGAGTTCTACGCCGACCAGGCCGAGACCATCACGGCCGACCAGCCGCTGGACATCCTCGGCGAGGGAACGGCGGTGATCCGCAAGGCCCCGATCGGGGTGCTGCTGGGCATCATGCCGTGGAACTTCCCGTACTACCAGGTCGCGCGCTTCGCCGCTCCGAACCTCGTGCTGGGCAACACCATCCTGCTCAAGCACGCGCCCCAGTGCCCGGAGTCCGCCGCGGCCATCGAGCAGATGTACCGGGATGCCGGGTTCGACCACGGCGAGTACCAGGACCTTCGCATCAGCAACGAGCAGGCCGCGGCCGTCATCGCCGACCCGCGCGTGCAGGGCGTGTCGGTCACCGGCTCCGAGCGGGCTGGCGCCGCGGTCGCCGAGGTCGCCGGTCGCAATCTGAAGAAGGTCGCGCTGGAACTCGGCGGCTCCGACCCGTTCATCGTGCTCTCCACGTCCGACCTCGACGCCACCGTCGCCGCGGCCGTCGAGGCGCGCATGGACAACAACGGGCAGTCCTGCAACGCGCCCAAGCGCTTCATCGTCGTGGACGAGCTGTACGGGCCGTTCCTGGAGAAGTTCACCGCCGCGCTCACCGCGCAGACCATCGGCGACCCGTTCGCCGAGGACACCACCCTCGGACCGCTCTCGTCGCTCGCGGCGGCCGAGCGGCTGCAGGAGCAGGTCGACACCGCGGTCGCGCAGGGCGCCACCCTCGTGGCGGGCGGGACGCGCGAGGGCGCCTTCTTCGCACCGACCGTGCTGACCGACGTGACCCCGGCGATGGACGTGTACCGCCAGGAGCTGTTCGGCCCGGCAGCCGTCGTGTACCGGGTGCGGGACGAGGATGAGGCGGTCACCCTCGCCAACGACACGACGTACGGGCTCGGCTCCTACGTGTACACGACCGACCCGGAGCAGGCCGAGCGGGTCGCCGACCGCATCGACGCCGGCATGGTCTACATCAACTGCGTGCTCGCCGACTCGCCCGAACTGCCCTTCGGCGGCGTGAAGCGTTCCGGCACCTCGCGGGAGATGGGGCGGCTCGGCGCCGACGAGTTCGTCAACAAGAAGCACGTCCGCACCGCGCCGTGACACCGCGTCACGCCGAGGAGACGGCGGGGCGGGCCCGGCCGCTATCCTCGGCGT
>JAEZSU010000045.1 GCA_023421635.1 Actinomycetes bacterium
ACCAGATCCTCACCGACGACGGCCACGGCCGGTACCTCTCCGGGTGGATGCGCCCGGGTGACACCGGCGTGGTCGCCGTCGGCGCGCAGGACGAGCCGATCGGTGCCGCCTGGTTCCGCACCCTGCCGCGCAGCGAGCCGGGCTTCGGTTACAGCGGCACCGGCGTGCCGGAGCTGATCATCGGCGTGCGGGCGCCGTGGCGCGCGCACGGGGTCGGGCGTGCGCTGCTGCGGCAGCTCGTCGGCCTCGCGCGGACCGAAGGGTACGCGAGGCTGTGCCTGAGCGTCGACCGCGACAACTTCGCGCGGACCCTCTACCGCAGCGAAGGATTCGTGGTCACCGACAGCGCAGAGGGCCGCGACACCATGGTGCTCCGCCTGCAGTGACGGCGATCGGCGGCTTCCCCGCGTCGCTGCCGCGTGATGTCCGCGCCCGGCCATAGCCTGGAGCGCATGGCCAGGAGTACCGGCACGACGACCCGCGGCCGCACGTCCGCGAAGGGGTCCTCCTCGGGTGCCCGCAAGAAGTCCGCACCCGCGCCCAAGCGCTACGTCGGCGACGAGGACAAGCCGCCCGTCATCGTGCGCGCCTGGCTCGGCCTCGCCCACGCGACCGGGGCGCTGTTCCGCGCCTTCACCCCGGAGACGCTCGAGAAGGATCAGCGGCGGGACGGCTTCCCGTTCCTGCTCGTGCTGCTCGCGATCGCCGGTGCGACGGTCGAGTGGTTCTTCATCGGCGCCGAACCCGCCGTCCTCATCAGTGCGTACACCGTGGGCGGTCTCATCGGCCGCATGGCGTTCCTGCTGCCCGTCCTGCTCGTGCTGCTCGCGGGCTGGCTGTTCCGCCACCCGTCGTCCGTGCACGACAACGGCCGCATCGGGATCGGCTCCGCCCTGTTCCTCGTGTGCCTGGCGGGGTTCTGCCATGTCTTCGGCGGCCGTCCGGAGCCCAGCGAAGGCCTGCCCGCACTCAGCCGGGCCGGTGGCCTGTTCGGCTGGATGGCGGGGGAGCCGCTCGCGCTCCTGCTCACCCCGGTGGGCGCCGCGATCGTGCTGGGGCTGGTGACAGCGCTCAGCATCCTCATCATCACCAAGACCCCGCCGAACCGGATCGGGCAGCGCCTGGGCGACCTGTACGCGTGGATGTTCGGCGCCGAACGCGCCGTGCCCGCCGAGCCCGATGCGGCGACCGCCAAGACGGCACGGCTCCCCGAGTCAGACGACGACGCGGCCGATGCCGTCCCGTGGTGGCGACGGAACAAGACCGGGCGCGAGGAGGATCCCGACGATGCGTCGGGCACGCAGGACCTCACCGAGCTGCTCGGCGGCACGTCGTCGGCGCTCGGGGGCTTCGACCACCCGCTCGCACCGGAGCCCGCCGCCCCGCCCGGCCCGCCGCTGCCGGCGCACGACGCGCTGACGGAGGTCATCGACCCCGCCGTGATGGCCGCTGCGAAGCGCGCGGCCGCCGAGAACGGCGGCACCGGTCTGCAGGGCGACGGCGACACCGGCGAACTCGACGGACTGCCCGACATGGCAGGCTTCGGCGCCGACGGCGACCGACTGCCGCCGTCGGCCCCGTATGTGCTGCCCTCGGTCGCGTCGCGCGCCGCGGGGAGCGCCCCGAAGGCCCGGTCCGAGGCGAACGACCGCATCGTCGCCGCCATCATGGGCGTGTTCGAGCAGTTCAAGGTCGACGCGCGCGTCACCGGGTTCTCGCGCGGGCCGACCGTGACGCAGTACGAGATCGAGGTCGGTCCCGGCGTGAAGGTGGAGCGCATCACCGCGCTGACCAACAACATCGCCTACGCCGTCGCTTCCAACGAGGTCCGCATCCTCGCCCCCATCCCGGGCAAGAGCGCCATCGGCGTCGAGATCCCCAACACCGACCGCGAGATCGTCACGCTCGGCGACATCCTGCGCTCGCCCGCGGCGCAGAACTCGACGCATCCGATGACCATCGGTGTCGGCAAGGACGTCGGCGGCGGCTTCGTGGTCGCGAACCTCGCCAAGATGCCGCACCTGCTCGTGGCGGGTTCCACCGGGTCGGGCAAGTCGAGCTTCGTGAACTCCATGATCACGAGCCTGCTCATGCGCGCGAAGCCGTCCGAGGTGCGGATGGTGCTCATCGACCCGAAGCGGGTGGAACTCACCAGTTACGCGGGCGTGCCGCACCTGATCACCCCCATCATCACGAACCCCAAGAAGGCCGCCGAGGCGCTGCAGTGGGTCGTGAAGGAGATGGACATGCGGTACGACGACCTCGCGTCGTTCGGCTTCCGCCACATCGACGACTTCAACAAGGCCGTGGTCGCCGGGCAGATCCAACTGCCGCCGGGGAGCGAGCGCGTGCTCAAGCCGTACCCGTACCTGCTGGTCGTCGTCGACGAGCTCGCCGACCTCATGATGGTGGCCCCGCGCGACGTCGAGGACTCGATCGTGCGCATCACCCAACTCGCCCGTGCCAGCGGCATCCACCTGGTGCTGGCGACGCAGCGCCCCTCCGTGGACGTCGTCACCGGCCTCATCAAGGCGAACGTGCCCTCGCGTCTCGCGTTCGCCGTGACGAGCGTCACCGACTCCCGCGTCATCCTGGACCAGCCCGGCGCCGACCGGCTCATCGGGCAGGGCGACGGACTGTTCCTGCCGATGGGGGCGTCCAAGGCGATCCGCGTGCAGGGCGCCTGGGTGAGCGAGGCCGAGATCGAGAAGGTCGTGCAGCACGTCACCGGGCAGGCGCGCCCGGAGTACCGCCCGGATGTGGCGGCTGCCGCCGAGAAGAAGCAGATCGACGCGGACATCGGCGACGACCTCGAGCTGCTGCTCGCCGCCGCCGAGCAGATCATCTCGACCCAGTTCGGTTCCACCTCGATGCTCCAGCGCAAGCTCCGCGTCGGCTTCGCGAAGGCCGGGCGCCTCATGGACCTGCTCGAATCGCGTGAGATCGTGGGGCCGTCCGAGGGTTCGAAGGCGCGCGACGTGCTCGTCACCCCCGAGCAGCTGCCCGCGGTGCTCGCGCGGTTGCGCGGCGAGGACGTGCCGGAGGAGGACCCGTATGCGGGCGACCCCGTCGAGCAGCAGTTCGAGGGGATGCCGGTCGAGGACGCCGACGGCGACGAGGATGCCTGGCAGCTGACCGGCCGATAGGCTCGCTCCGTGGCAGTACCGAGGCAGTTGCCGAACGCGATCACGATCGTGCGCATCCTGTGCGCACCGGTCTTCCTGTGGCTGTTGCTCGCCGACGGCGGGACCGACGGTCCCGCCCGCTGGTGGGCGGCGGCGCTGTTCATCGTGGCGATCGCCACCGATGGCATCGACGGGTACCTCGCCCGGAAGTACCGCATCGTCACGGACCTGGGGAAGCTCCTCGACCCGATCGCGGACAAGGCGCTCACCGGGTGCGCGTTCGTCGGGCTCTCGATCCTCGCCGAACTGCCGTGGTGGGTCACTGCCGTCGTGCTCGTGCGCGAAGTGGGCGTCACCGTCTACCGCCTGATCGTCGCCGGCGACCACGTGCTCGCGGCCGCGTGGATGGGCAAGCTCAAGACCGTGGCGCAGGCGGTCGCGCTCTCCCTCGCGCTCCTGCCGCTCGCTGCGGTGGTGGGCGAGTGGGTGGTGTGGGTCAACATCGTGACCATGTGGATCGCGGTGCTGCTCACCGTCGCGAGCGGCATCGACTTCGTCGTCAGCGAGGTGCGCGGTGCGCGCCGCGACCGTGCCGCGGGGACGAAGGCGTGAGCGCCGACGAGGAACGGGACGCCGACCTCCTCGACGAGACCACGATCGTGCGGCACCGTCCGCGCAGCGACGCGGAGCGTGTCGTGGAGCGGCTGACCGACCTCGGGTGGCATATCGGGGTCGCCGAGTCCCTCAGCGGCGGGCTCCTGTGCGCAGCGCTGGTGTCGGTGCCGGGTGCGTCCGCTTGCGTGCGCGGCGGCATCGTCGCGTACGACACCGCGCTGAAGACCTCGCTCCTCGGGGTGGATGCGGCCTACCTCGCCGAGCACGGCCCGGTGCAGGCGAAGGTGGCACGGCAGATGGCCGAGGGGGTCCGCGAGGCGGCGGCCGTGGGCGGTGTCCGCGCCGACGTGGGCGTGTCGACCACCGGGATCGCCGGGCCGACCTCAACCGACGGGCAGCCGGTCGGCACCGTGCACATCGCCGTCGCCACCGCGCTGGGGACGCGGGTCGAGTCGCTGCACCTGGAGGGGACGCGCGAGGAGATCCGCACGCAGACGGTGCAGCGATCGCTGCGGCTGCTGCTCGCCGCGCTGTGA
>JAEZSU010000057.1 GCA_023421635.1 Actinomycetes bacterium
ACGCCGACGCCCGCCCCGATGAGGCGGCGCCCACCGACGCCGTCACCGACGAGGTGCGCGAGGCCGCCGCGACGGCCGAGGATCACCGCCCCGACAACGGCGCATCGACACGGTCCGACGCCGAGACGCCGGCCGGCCCGAACGCGGATGCCGACGAGGTCGCCGCCGCGCAGGCCGACCCGGACGACTGACGTCACGTCACCGGGCGGCGGAACTCCGCTTCGCGACCACCACGCGCACCCCGGCGCGCCGCAGCCGCTCGACGTGCGCACGGTCGGTCGCCGCGTCCACGATGACGATGTCGAAGTCGGCGAGCGGCAGCATGGCGTGCAGCGCCCGCTTCTCGAACTTGGTGTGGTCGGCCAGCAGGATGCGGGTGCGCGCGGAATCGAACATGGCGCGCTTCACATCGACCGTCTCAAGGGTCTGGTGGAACGCGATGTCGTCGGTGATGGCGGCGGTCGACATCACCAGGACGTCGGCGCGGAGCCCCTCGATCGCCGCCGTGGTCATCCGCCCCATGTATGCGCTGCACCAGTTGTAGTACTGCCCGCCCAGCCCGAGCAGCGTCACGCCGTTCGTCGACTTGAGCTCGTTCATGATCGTCAACGTGTTGGTGATGACGGTGAGCGGCTTCTTCGTGTGCAGGTGCGGGACCAGATGCAGCGTCGTGGTCGAGTCGTCCAGCATGATCGCCTGGCCGGGTTCGATGTACTCCATCGCCGCCAGCGCGATGGCCTCCTTCTCCGCCAGCTGACGGCTGGAACGGAAGACGTCACTCGACTCGACGAGCGCGGTCGACAGCGCGGTCGCGACACCCCTGCTCTTGCGGAGCAGCCCGCGCCCTTCGAGCTCGTCGAGGTCCCGGTGGACGGTCATCTGGCTGATGCCGAACCGCTCGGCGAGTTCCTCGATGCGTACGGCGCCCTCTGCCATCACCGCCTCGGTGATGGCGCGCTGCCGCGCGACCTGACGGCCCTGCCTCGAGCCGTGACCGTTCTCAGCGCCGGACGTCGGCTGCGAACCCATCGTTCCTCCCTGGGAACTCCGTGAGCGACGCGGCCTCGTCGATGACGCGCGCGAGTTCGGCGGTGTCGTGGGCGAACCGGCCGAGGAAGAGTCCGTCGACCGCTCCGCCCAGTCCGTTCAGCGTCCCCCGCTGAGCGCTCCCACCGTAGATTACCGAGAACACCGGGATCCGACCATCATCGGCGAGCACATTCCGCAGCTGCGCCACGACCCCGCGCACGTGCGCGGCGTCGGCGGGCTCCTTCTTCCCGATCGCCCACACGGGTTCGTAGGCCACGATGACCTCGCTGCGACTCTCCGCAGGCAGACCGGCGAGCGCCGACCGCAGCTGCGCCGCACATTCGGCCACGGCCTCTACGATCCCCAGCTGGGTCTCCTCACCGATGCACAGGACCGGGACCAGACCGTTGCGCACGGCCGCGGTCAGCTTGTCGCGGACCACGTCCTCGCTTTCGCCGAACGACGCACGCCGTTCGGCGTGACCCACTTCCACCAGCCCGCATCCGACGGCCCGCAGATCCGCGCCGCTCACCTCGCCCGTGTACGGGCCGCGGTCCTCCCAGTGCAGATTCTGCGCGCCCAGCTGGACCCGCGTCCCGGCCAGGGCCGTGTGCACGGCCGTCAGCGCCGGGAACGAGGGCATGACGAACAGTCGCACCCGCCCCTCGCGGACGGCGCTGTTGTTGCGTGCGATCGTCGCGACCTTCCGGGCCCACTGGGTGGTCTCGGCGACGTCGAGGTACAGCTTCAGGCTGACGCCGACGGTGATTCGGCTGGGGGGCTGCGGCGCGGGGTGCGTGCCGCCCTCAGCCACAGCTGCCGGTCTGCTCGTACGCGGAGAGCACGGCGACCTTCTCAGCGGACGCCGACGTCTCGTCGAACTCGTACCCGAGCCACTCGCGGGCGAGGCGCCGGGCCAGTTCCAGGCCCACGACACGCTGGCCGAACGTGAGCACCTGCGCGTTGTTGCTGAGCACGCTGCGCTCGACGCTGAAGCTGTCGTGCGCCGTGACCGCCCGCACACCGGGCACCTTGTTGGCGGCGATCGCCACGCCCAGGCCCGTGCCGCACACCAGCAGCGCCCGGTCCGCGGCGCCGTCGCGGACGAGCTCCGCGGCAGAGATCGCCACGCTCGGGTAGGGGGTGTGCCCGTCGGCGCCGACACCGACGTCGATCACCTCGGCGACCCGCGGGTCGCGCTCGAGGTCGGCCTTGAGTGCTTCCTTGTACTGGTAGCCCGCGTCATCGCATCCGACGACGACTCTCCAGGTACGGCTCATGTCTGTCTCCTGACTTCTACTGGGCGTCGAGGACCGCGCCGGACGCGGTCATCGCAAGTGCGAACGAGATCGCACCGGGATCGGGGGTTCCGAGGCTCTTCTCCATGTGCGGGCGGGCGCGGCCCAGCCGAGGAAGGAGCGCGGCGGTCGCCTCGGCTGCCGTCGTCGCCGCGGCGGATGCATCGCGCCACGCTGCGGGC
>JAEZSU010000100.1 GCA_023421635.1 Actinomycetes bacterium
CGGTGAGGGCGGGCCGGATGCCGACAAGGCCGCCGAGACCCTGGCCGCCGCGGGCGTCACTACTCCCGTGGTGCTGAACCTGCAGTACAACGGCGACCACTACGGCCCCTCCTCGGGTGACGAGTACGCCGCCATCAAGTCGCAGCTCGAGGAGAGCGGCCTGTTCACGGTGAACCTCGCGCAGACCGAATGGGTGCAGTACGCCAAGGACCGCACCGCGGACGTCTACCCGATGTATCAGCTCGGCTGGTTCCCGGATTACTCGGACGCGGACAACTACCTGACGCCGTTCTTCTCGCTCGACAACTTCCTGGTCAACCACTACGACAACCCCGAGGTGCAGCAGCTCATCACCGAGCAGGCGACCCAGACGGATGCCGCAGCCCGCCAGGCCGATATCGAGAAGATCCAGGAACTCGTCGCGAACGACCTCTCCACGCTGCCGCTCCTCCAGGGCACCCAGGTCGCCGTGGTCGGGACGGACGTCGAGGGCGCCGTCCTCGACGGCTCCTTCAAGTTCCGGTACGCACCGCTCCACAAGTAAGCCGGGCCGAGGGCCGGAGGACGTCACGTCCTCCGGCCCCGCCCTGCGTCCCAAAAGGTTCCCCCATGGTCACAGCGGTCGACGTCGCCGAGGTCGCCAAGCCGGTCGCGCCACAGCGCGGCGGGCTCTGGCGCTACATCCTCGTCCGGCTGATCCTCATCATCCCCACCGTCTTCATCCTGGTGACGGTCGTGTTCCTCCTCATGCGCATCACCGGCGACCCGATCACCGCGGCGCTCGGCGGCCGGCTCCCCCCGGCGCAGCTCGCGGAGCGCATCAGCGAGGCCGGCTACGACCGGCCCCTCATCGTGCAGTACCTGGAGTACATCGGGGGCGTGTTCCGCGGCGACTTCGGCACCACGATCACCGACGGCCGCCCCGTCGTCACGATCCTGCTGCAGTACGGGTCGGCGACCCTGGAGCTCGCCTTCTACGCCCTGATCGTCGCGTTCATCCTGGGCATCCCGCTCGGGCTCGTGGCCGCCTACCGGCGCGACCGCTGGCAGGATGCCGCCCTCCGCGTGGCGGCGATCCTCGGCTACGCGACCCCCATCTTCTTCCTCGGCATGGTGCTGAAGCTCATCTTCTCCGTCGGGCTCGGCATCCTCCCCACCTCCGGCCGCGCCTCGACCCGCACCGAGCTGCAGTTGCAGCGACTGGACGGGCAGACGGGCATCTACCTCGTCGACGCGATCCGCACCGGCTCGCCCGCCGCCGTCGGCGACGTGCTCTGGCATGCGGTGCTGCCCGCGGTGGCGCTCGGCATCCTCACCGCCGGGATCTTCCTGCGGCTCGTCCGCACGAACGTCATCTCGACGCTCGGCGCCCAGTACGTCACCTCCGCCCGCTCGCGCGGCGTGGGGGAGTACCGCCTGGTCACCAAGCACGCGTACCGCCCCGCGCTCATCCCGATCGTCACGGTGATCGGGCTGCAGATCGCCATGCTGCTCGCGGGCGCCGTGCTCACCGAGACGACCTTCGAGTGGAAGGGCATCGGGTTCATGCTCTCCGAATACCTCAAGGCGCGCGACTTCGTCGCGGTGCAGGGCATCGTCGTGATGATCGCCGTCGTGGTCGCGCTGACGAACTTCATCGTCGACGTCGTCGCCGCCTTCATCGACCCGCGAGTGAGGTACTGATGTCCACCGACGCCTCGCACACCCCGCCGCTCGACGCGGTCACCACCCGCCGCATCCCGCTGCGCGACCGCATCCCGGTCCTCTCGCACCTGCGCCGGAGCGTCGGACTGCAGCGCGGGATGCTGCTGGCCGGCGTGATCATCACGGCGCTGTTCGTCCTGGTCGCGGTCCTCGCGCCGTGGATCTCCCCGTACGGATTCGCGCAGCGCGGGGTCGACGGCCGCGACTTCGGCACCCTGCAGCCACCGAACGCGGTGAACCTGCTCGGCACCACCGTCAGCGGGTTCGACGTGCTCTCCCGCACCCTCTGGGGTGCGCAGACGGCGCTGCTCGCGATCCTCTGCGCGATCGTGTTCTCGATCTTCCTCGGCGTGTTCCTCGGGCTCGTCGGCGGCTACTTCGGCGGCTGGCTCGACCGGACCCTCGTGGTGCTCGCCGACGCGATCTACTCGTTCCCGTCGCTGCTGCTCGCCATCGTCATGTCGATCGTGATCAGCAGGGGCCAGTCGACGCTCTGGGGCGGCATCCTCGCCTCCGCGATCGCGATCACGGTGGTGTTCGTGCCGCAGTACTTCCGCGTCATCCGCGCCGAGGTGGTGCGGGTGAAGGCGGAACCGTTCGTCGAATCGGCGCGGGTCATCGGGGTGCCCACCCCCCGCATCCTCATCCGCCACGTGCTGCGCAACTCCACCCGGTCGCTGCCGGTCGTGGTGACGCTGAACGCCTCGGAGGCGCTGCTGACCCTCGCCGGCCTCGGATTCCTCGGCTTCGGCATCGAGGCGACCGCTGCGGCGGAATGGGGGTACGACCTCAACCGTGCGGTGTCGGACGTGACGAGCGGCATCTGGTGGACGGCGGTGCCGCCCGGCCTCGCCATCGTGCTCGCCGTGCTCGGCATCACGCTCGTCGGCGAGAGCCTGAACGACCTGAGCGACCCGCGCCTGCGCACCCGCCGCCGCGCAGCATCCGGCATCCCGGCACCCGCCGCGCCGGCGACGGAGCCCGTGGCCGTCGCGGCTCCGGTGGCAGAGTCCCCGGCCGAACGGAAGGAGGCGGCGCATGACTGACGTCGCTCGCATCGAGGACCTGCGGGTCGCGTTCGCGACCGACGCCGACCCGGTGGTCGCGGTGAACGGCATCTCGCTCGCCGCGCACGCCGGCGAAGTGCTCGCGATCGTCGGGGAGTCCGGGTCGGGCAAGACCGTCACCGCGAACACGCTGCTGGGGCTCCTGCCCGAGACGGCGACGCTCGACGGCGCCGTGCTCATCCGGGGCCGCGAGGGCGGCGAGACCGATGTCGTGCACGCGACCACCGCGCAGCTGCGCGCCATGCGCGGGCGGGATGCGGCGATGGTGTTCCAGGAGCCGTCCACCGCGCTGAACCCCGTGTTCACGGTCGGCTGGCAGATCGCGGAAGGCCTGCGGGCGCACGGCGAGGTGTCGAAGAAGGATGCGCGGGAGCGAGCGATCGAGATCCTCCGCACCGTCGGCATCCCGGACCCGGAGACGAGGGTCGACGACTACCCGCACCAGTTCTCCGGCGGGCAGAAGCAGCGCGTGGTGATCGCGATGGCGCTCGTGCTGAACGCCGGGCTCATCATCGCGGACGAGCCGACGACGGCGCTGGACGTGACGGTGCAGGCGGAGATCCTGGAACTGCTGCGCGCGTGCCGCGACGAGTTCGGCGCCACGGTCGTGCTCATCACGCACAACATGGGCGTGGTCGCCGACCTGGCCGACCGGGTGATCGTGATGTACCGGGGCGACATCGTCGAGCAGGCGCCGGTGCGGGAACTCTTCGAGCATCCGCGGGAGGACTACACCCGCCGCCTGCTCGCCGCCGTCCCGCATGTGGGGCGCGGCAAGAGCGCCCTGCAGGACCCGGATGCGCCACCCGAGACGGTGCCGCCGGCCGGCAGCCTCGTCGTGGCGAAGGATCTGCGGATCGCCTACCCGGGTCGCTTCGGCGCGGCCGGCGTGGTCGCGGTGCACGGCGTCGACTTCTGGATCGGCCCCGGCGAGGTGCTGGGCCTGGTCGGCGAGTCCGGCTCGGGCAAGACCACGATCAGCCGGGCGATCGTCGGGCTCACCGAGGTCGTCGGCGGGTCGCTCGAGGTGCTCGGCACCGAGATGCGCGGTGTGAAGCCGCGGGCGCTGTCACGCCTGCGGCCCGACATCGGCTTCGTGTTCCAGGACCCGGCGACGAGCTTCAACCCGCTGCTCACGATCGCGGAGTGCATCGCCGAGCCGCTCATCGTGCACAAGCGCGCCCGCAGCGCGAGTGCGGCGCGTGCCCGGGTGAACGCGTTGCTGGATGCGGTGCGGCTGCCGGTCGCGTTCGGCGACCGCTACCCGCACGAGCTGAGCGGCGGGCAGCGTCAGCGCGCCTCGCTCGCGCGTGCGCTGGCGCTCGACCCGAAGCTGCTGATCGCGGACGAGCCGACGAGCGCGCTCGACGTGTCGGTGCAGGCCACCGTGCTCGAGCTGTTCGCCGCGCTGCAGCGCGAGCTCGGCTTCGCGTCGCTGTTCATCAGCCACGACCTCGCCGTGATCGACGCGGTGGCCGACCGGGTGGTGGTGCTGCGCGAGGGCACGATCCGCGAGCAGGGCTCCACGGCGCAGGTGCTGCTGCATCCCACGGACGACTACACCCGACGCCTGCTGACCTCGCTCCCCGTCCCCGACCCGGTCGAGCAGGCCGCCCGCCGCGCCGAGTGGCAGCGCCTCCGCTGACCCCCGGCCCGGCCCCAGCCGGCGCATACGCTGACGCCGAGATGGGGACTGGGCGCCGAGGCCGTGGGTGATACCCACGGCCTCGGCGCGCAGAACCCAACTCGCGGGGAGAGGGTGTGTGCGCGGGGGCGGGGGTCAGGCGGTGACGGACTCGATGATCGAGTGCTGCTCGATCGCGGACGCGGCGGCGAGGCTGTTCGCGTCCTTGTCGGCGTGCGAGGCGCGGAACGAGTCCGAGCGCATCCACGCGACGAACTCCTCGCGCGAGCCGAACTCCATCGTCGACACGTAGGGCAGACCGGGCGCCTCGGGCCGCTGCAGGGTGGCGCGGGTCAGGCCGGGCACACCGTCCAGGTGGTCGCGCATCGACGCGCTGAAGGTCTCCTCGAACGCGGCGGCGTTCTCGGGTGCGACGGTGATGCGGTTGGTGACGACGAACACGGGTGTTCTCCTTCGATCGGGATCGTCCGCAGGATATCCACCCGCGCTGTGCCTGCGCTCCGCGCGCTCAGGGCAGCAGCTGGGAGAAGAGGCCCGAGTTCAGCGCGAACCACACCGCGGTGAACGCGATCACGATCCCGATCGCGACCCAGGGCACCCGCCTGTGGAGGCGCCGCCCGGCGGGAGCGACCCCGGGAGGTGGACGCAGGAGTGCAGCGGGCGCGTCGAAGGGCAGCGCTGCGGAGGGATGCGGCGCGGTCGCCGCCGTGAGCCGCTCGTCGCGCCACCGCTCCCACTGCGCGAGCTTGTCCAGGAGCGCCGCGACGACCGAGAACAGCCACGCCCACGTGGCTGGATCGAGGGTGGACGCCGGGCGCTTCGTATAGAGGAACAGCCAGTCGTCCACGATCTCGACATCGAGCGCGGCGGCGTTGTCGATGAAGCGCGCCATGATGTCGGGGGTGAAGAGGTAGAGGGCGT
>JAEZSU010000168.1 GCA_023421635.1 Actinomycetes bacterium
GAGGTTCTTGAGCACCCCGCCGAACTCGGTGCCGATCACGTCGGTGTTCACGAACGTGCGGAAGTACCGGTTGCGGGCGCGGATGGCCACGGCTTCGGCCGTCTCCAGGCTGCTGGAGGCGATGACGGCCGCGGTCGGCTGCTCCTGCGCGATCTCGAGCGCGAGGTTCGGGCCGGAGGCGACCGCGATACGGGCCGGGTCGCAGCGCAGCTCCTCCTCGATGACCTCGCTCATGCGACGCCCGGTGCGCTTCTCGACGCCCTTCATGAGGGACACGATGAGCGCGTCGGAGCCGCCGATGAGCGGGCGCAGCCCCATGAGGTTGGCACGCAGGGTCTGGCTCGGCACCGAGAGGTAGATCTGGGTCGCGCCGTCGATCGCCTCGGCGAGGTCGGCGGTGGCGGTCATGCCACGGGGCAGGTTGATCCCCGGCAGGTACTTGCTGTTCCGACGCGCGGTGCGGATCTCGTTCGCGAGCTCCGGGCGGCGCGCCCACATCGTGACGTGCGCACCTCCGTCCGCCAGGATCTTGCCGAACGTGGTCCCCCAGCTGCCGGCACCGAGCACTGCGACACGCGGCGCGGCCGACTCAGTTCTCCGACTCAAGGCGTCCCGTCTCCTTCTGCCCGTGCTGCGCCGGGTTCCAGCGCTCCGCCGGCGCGGTCTCACCGCGCAGCCCTTCCACGAGGTGGGTGAGTTCGTCCATGAGGACGCCCGTCACCCGGGCCTGTTCGGTGCTCTGCTGCGCGAGCTCCCGCGATCCGGAGAGGTCGAGCGGCGCCCCGAAGACGACCCGGACGCGCTTGCGGGGCGGCCACAGTCGCAGCTTCCCGTAGCGGGGCATGATCTCCTGTGCGCCCCACTGGGCGACCGGGATGAGCGGAAGGTCGCCGGCCAGCGCGAGCCGCGCCGCGCCGGTCTTCCCGCGCATCGGCCACAGGTCGGGGTCGCGGGTGAGCGTGCCCTCGGGGTAGACCACCACGCCGGATCCGGTCTCGATGAGCTTCCGCGCCGTGTCGAGCGTCTCCTTCGCGGCCGCGGAGGAACTCGCCCGGGCGATCGGGATCATGCCCGCCTTGCGCATCGCGGGTCCGAGCAACGGGATGCGGAACAAGCTCTCCTTCGCGAAGAACCGCGGCGCGCGGCCGAGCCGCCACACCGCAAGCGCGATCACGAGCGGGTCGATCTCGCTGTAGTGGTTCGGGGTCAGGACGAACGGACCCGTCTCCGGCAGGTGTTCCTCGCCGCTGATCTCGATCTTCGCCAGGTAGCCGATCGCCGGGGCGATCGGGAAGTTCAGCAACCAGAACACGCTGGGGCGCGTCTTCTCCCGGTCCACGCGCCGACGGTGAGGTGCCATCAGCCGATCACATCGAAGTCGGCGCCGAGCGCCGACAGCTTGTCGAGGAAGTCAGCGTAGCCACGCCGGATGATGCCCACGTTGCGCACGACGGACTCGCCCTCGGCTGCCAGTGCGGCGATCACGTGGCTGTAGCCGCCCCGGAGGTCCGGCACGGTGATGTCCGCGCCGTGGAGCGGGGTCGGGCCCTCGATGACGGCAGCCTGCTCGAGCGACCGGCGCGGCACGCGACGCGGCCCCTCCTGGAGACCGTTCGGGTACACCGTGATGTCCGCGCCCATCTGCACGAGCGCCTCCGTGAACACGAAGCGGTTCTCGTAAACGGTCTCGTGCACGATCGAGCGTCCGGTCGCCTGGGTCAGCGCCACGATGAGGGGCTGCTGCCAGTCGGTCATGAAGCCGGGGTGCACGTCGGTCTCGACGGTGGTGCCGCGAAGCTCGCCCCCGCGGCGGAACAGGATGCCGTCCTCGCGGATGTCGAAGTCGCCGCCGACCTTGCGCACGATGTTGAGGAACGTGAGCATGTCCTGCTGCTTGGCGCCGGCGACGAAGATCTCGCCGTCGGTCGCGAGCGCGGCGCAGGCCCAGCTGGCGGCCTCGTTGCGATCGAAGATCGCCCGGTGGTCGTAGCCCCGGAGCCGCTCGACACCCTCGATGAGGATGACCCGGTTGGGCTCGTAGGAGATGATCGCGCCCATCTTCTGCAGCACGCCGATGAGATCCATGATCTCGGGCTCGATGGCGGCGTTGCGCAGCTCCGTGGTGCCGCGGGCGCGGACGGCCGTGAGCAGCACCTGCTCCGTGGCGCCGACACTCGGGTAGGGCAGGTGGATGTTCGCGCCGTGGAGCCCCTGGGGCGCGGACAGGCGGATGCCGCTGGGCAGTTTCTCCACGATCGCGCCGAACTTGCGGAGCGCGTCGAGGTGGAAGTCGATCGGGCGGTCGCCGATGCGGCAGCCGCCGAGGTCGGGGATGAACGCCTGGCCGAGGCGGTGCAGCAGCGGGCCGCAGAAGAGGATCGGGATGCGGGAGGCCCCTGCGTGCGCGTCGATCTCCTCCATGTGCGCGCTCTCGACGTCCCGGGGGTCGAGGCTCAGCGAACCGGGCTCGGGGCCGTCGGCGACGCGGACGCCGTGCACCTCCAGCAGGGAGCGCACGACCGCGACGTCGCTGATGTCGGGGACGTCGCGCAGGATGCTGGGCTCCTCGCCGAGGAGCGCCGCGACCATCGCCTTGGTGACGAGGTTCTTCGCACCCTTCACCTCGACGGTGCCGGACAGCGGCCGGCCACCTCGGATGGAGAGGATCTCCCCCTCGGTGGCCTTCTTCCCTGGAGCGGTCGTGCTGTCGCCGAGGAGTGTCATGGAGCGTTCCCTCACTGTGCGGGAAGCGGCCGAACGGGTAGTGTCCGTGGCTTCCAGGATTCTCGTCGCGCCTCGTAGGCGGCGATCTTGTCTTCGTTGCGGAGGGTGAGCCCGATGTCGTCGAGCCCCTCCAACAGCCGCCACCTAGTGTAATCGTCGATATCGAAGCCGACCCGGAGGTCGCCGATCGTGACGTCGCGCTCGACGAGGTCGACCGTCATCTGCGCACCCGGGTTCGCCTCGATCGCGGCCCACAGCGCCTCGATGTCGGCTTCCGAGACGACGCCGGTCACGAGGCCCTGCTTGCCGGCGTTCCCGCGGAAGATGTCGGCGAACTTCGCGCTGAGCACGACGCGGAAGCCGTAGTCGCGCAGCGCCCAGACCGCGTGCTCACGGCTCGACCCGGTGCCGAAGTCGGGGCCCGCGACGAGGATGGATGCGTCCGCGTAGACCGGCTGGTTCAGGATGAAGTCGGGGTCCTGCCGCCAGTTCGCGAAGAGCGCGTCCTCGAAGCCGGTCTTGGTGACGCGTTTGAGGTAGACGGCGGGGATGATCTGGTCGGTGTCGACCGCGGACCGCCGCAGCGGGGCTGCGACGCCGGTGTGGGTGCTGAACTTCTCCATGTCAGGCCTCCGCTCCGACCAGCTGTTCGACGGGTTCCAGGTCGCTCGGACTGGAGAGCGTTCCGCGCACCGCGGTGGCGGCCGCGACGAGCGGCGAGACCAGGTGGGTGCGGCCGCCCTTGCCCTGCCGACCTTCGAAGTTGCGGTTCGAGGTGGAGGCGCAGCGCTCCCCCGGCGCCAGTTGGTCGGGGTTCATGCCCAGGCACATCGAGCAGCCGGCGAAGCGCCACTCGGCGCCGAACTCGGTGAAGACCTTGTCCAGGCCCTCGGCCTCGGCCTCCAGCCGCACGCGGGCGGAGCCGGGCACGACCATGACGCGGACGCCGTCCGCCTTCTTGCGCCCCTTCACGACCGAGGCGAACGCGCGCAGGTCCTCGATGCGGCTGTTCGTGCAGGAGCCCATGAAGACCGCGTCCACCTTCACGTCCTTCAGCGGTGTGCCGGCTTCGAGGTCCATGTACTCCAGTGCCCGCTCGGCGGCAACGCGCTCGTTCGGGTCGGAGATGTCGGCGGGGTCCGGCACGACGTCGTTCAGCGAGACGCCCTGCCCGGGGTTCGTGCCCCACGTGACGAACGGCTCGAGCTCGTCCGCGTCGAGGAAGACCTCGGCGTCGTAGACGGCGCCCTCGTCGCTCGGGAGCGTCCGCCAGTAGGCGACCGCATCCTCCCAGTCCTGGCCGGTGGGCGCGTGGGGGCGGCCCTGCAGGTAGGCGAAGGTGGTCTCGTCCGGGGCGACCATGCCGGCGCGGGCACCGGCCTCGATCGACATGTTGCACATCGTCATACGCCCCTCCATCGAGAGGGAGCGGATGGCGCTGCCGCGGAACTCCAGCACATAGCCCTGGCCGCCGTTGGTGCCGATCTTGGCGATCACCGCCAGGATGATGTCCTTCGCGGTCACGCCGGGCTTCAGCTCGCCCTCGACGGTGATCGCCATCGTCTTGAACGGCTTCAGCGGGAG
>JAEZSU010000217.1 GCA_023421635.1 Actinomycetes bacterium
ACCGGGGCGCGTCGGCCTTCGTGACCGGCACCGCACCCGAGAGGGCGAGCGCCTCGCGGTCGGCTGCGAAGTACTGCACCACGGCATAGCCGGTCGCGAACACCAGCACGAGCGCGGTGATCCACCAGTTTTTCCCCGCGAGCCAGCCGGCGAGCACGCCGCCGCCGGCGAGCAGCACGAGGAACCCCAGCAGGATCAGCCAGGTGTTGCGCTTGTTGCGCGCGATCGCCGAATACACCGGTCCCCCACGACCTGCGTGCCGCTAGAACTGCACGCGCGGCGGCTCCGCGATCGATGCGCCGCCCACAACCTCGAAGAACTCGCGCTCGGTGAAGCCGAGCCGGCGGGCGAAGAGGTTGTTGGGGAACACCTTGATCTTCGTGTTCAGCTCCCGCACACCGCCGTTGTAGAACCGGCGGGACGCCTGGATCTTGTCCTCGGTGTCGACGATGGACTGCTGCAGCTGGAGGAAGTTCTGGCTCGCCTGCAGCTGCGGGTACGCCTCGGCGACGGCGAACAGCGACTTCAGCGCCTGCTGCATGTGGCCCTCGGCGATCCCCGCCTCGGCGGGGCCGCTGGCGTTGATCGTCTCGGCACGGGCCTGCGTGACGTTCTCGAAGACCGCCTTCTCATGCGCGGCATAGCCTTTGACGGTCTCGATCAGGTTGGGCAGCAGATCCGCACGGCGCTTGAGCTGCACGGTGATGTCGCTCCAGGCCTCGTCGACCCTGACGTTCAGCTGCACCAGCGAGTTGTACGTCGCCCAGAGGTAGATTCCGACGATCAGCACGAGAGCGACGATGATCAGAACCGGGATGAGCCATTCCATGCGGTGCGTTCTCCGTTCCGGCGTTTTCGCACATCTTACGCCGCGGGGCCCGTGCGCTCCCCCAGAACCTGCTCCAGATAGCGGTTGGTGAACCGGCGGGTCGGATCGAGGCGGTCGCGGAGCGCGACGAAGTCGTCGAACCGCGGGTACCGCGTGCGGAGCACCGCCGCATCCAGCCCGTGCATCTTGCCCCAGTGCGGACGCCCGTCGAACCGCTGCATCAGCTCCTCGACCTGGGCGAAGTAGGCGGTCGGGTCCTCGCGCCAGTACCGGTGCACGGCGATGTACCCGCTGTCGCGACCGTACGCGGTGGACAGCCACCGGTCGTCGGCTGCGGCGACCCGGACCTCCACTGGGAACGACACCTGCCACGGCCGCTCCTCGACGAGCGCCCGCACCGCCTCGAACGCGGGACGGAGCCGGTCCAGCGGCACCGCATACTCCATCTCGCGGAAGCGCACGCCGCGGTGCTGCGTGAACACCCGGTCCGACCGGTCGGTGTACTCGCGTTCACCGATCGTCCGCGCGCCGACCCGCGCGAGCGGGGTCGACAGCGCCGGTACCGCGGACGCCGCGGCGCACATGGCGCGGTAGGCGTGGTTCGACAGCAGGGTGTCCTCGACGAACCGGCCCACGCGGGGCAACGGGCGGCGCGGCTCGCTCTCGGGGAGCCGCGTGTTGGTCTTGGTCTGGGCGACGTCGGTGCGCGGGAACCAGTAGAACTCGAAGTGATCGGCTCCCGCCGCCCTGGCATCCAGGTCCGCCAGCACGGCGTCGAGGGGTTCGCGCCGCTCGACCGCGTGCAGCAGGAACGCGGGCACGACCTGCAGCGTCACCTCGACCAGCACGCCCAGCGCCCCGAGGCCGAGCGCGACCGCGGGCAGCAGATCGGCGTTCTCGCCGTCGTCGACCCGCAGCAGTTCGCCGTCGGCGGTGACGAGCACCGCGCCGACCACCTGGGTGGCGATGCCGCCGAAGCGCGCGCCGGTGCCGTGGGTGCCGGTGGAGACCGCCCCCGCGATGGTCTGGCGGTCGATGTCGCCGAGGTTCGTCATCGCCCAGCCGTAGGGGGCCAGCAGCCTCGGGATGCGGTGCAGGGGCGTGCCCGCGCGGAGCGTCACGCGCCGACGCTCCCGGTCGACCCGCACGAGGCCGGTGAGGTCACGCAGGTCCAGCAGGATCTCCGGTGCCGCGGCGACGTCGTTGAAGCTGTGCCCGGAACCGACGGCCTTGACCCGGAGCCCCCTCGTGGTCGCCGCGCGCACCGCGCGGCGCACCGCATCCGTCAATGCGGGGAATTCGACCCGCATGGGCCGGACGGTGGCCGTCCGCCCCCAGTTCCGCCACACGCCGCCGGGCCTGGTCACAGGAACGCCTTCCCTTCACCGCGATACGTGGGGCTCTCCCCCACCACCTCACCGTCGGAGACGAGCGCGTACGCGTCGACCCGTTCCGACGCCTCGCCGCTCTTGGCGTGGCGGAACCACACCCGGTCGCCGACCCGGAGGCCGTTCGCCGCCTCGCCCTGGAGGGGCGTCTGCACCTCACCGGCGCCCTCGCGGGCGAGGGTTGCGAGCCCTGCCGGCCACACCGGCTGAGGCTGACGGGACGGCAGCGGCGGCCCGGACGCCACCCACCCGCCGCCGAGCACGGTGGCGATGTCGGGGAGCGGCTTGCGCACCACGTCGAGGGCGAAGGCCGCGGCGGGCGCCGGGTGGAACGCACGGTACTGCGAGAAGAGGTGCCCGGCGAGCAGCCCGCTGCCGGCGGTGAGCTCGGTGACCGCCTCGTCGCCGCTGGTGACCTCGAGCGACCCGGTCCCGCCTCCGTTGACGAACTCCAGCGCCACGACGTCGCGGAGTCCCGCGACGATCGCGCCGCGACGATCGCGCAACTCCGCCGCGGAGCGACGCTGCATCCAGCGGATGACGGGGTCGCCCGGTCCTGCGGCATCCGGCTGTCCGGCGATCTGCGCCTCGTACATCATGAGTCCGACGACCTCGAACCCAGGTCGGGCGGCGACCGTCCGGGCGAAGCGCACGACATCGCTCGCGTCGTGCAGCGGCGAGCGCCGCACGCCCACGTGCCCGAGGCCCGGCGCGCGCCAGGACGCGTCCGCGTCGATCGCGATGCGCACCGTCGGGCGGGCACCCGGTGCGGCGATCCGGTCGACGAGGTCGAGCTGCGCCTCGTCGTCCACCATGAGCGTGATCCGCGCTGCCGCGCGTTCGTCGGCGACGAGGCGGGCGAGCCCGTCGCGGTCGGCGGTCGGGTAGCCCAGCACGATGTCGTCGTGGTCCTCGGCGAGCCAGAGTGCCTCCGCCAGCGTGAACGCGAGGATGCCGGCGTACCCGGGCAGGCGCAGCAGCGCGTCGAGCATCTCGCGCACCCGGATGGACTTGCTCGCCACCCGCACCGGCACGCCGCCGGCGCGCACGAGCATGTCCATCGCGTTGTACCGCAGCGCGTCGAGGTGCACGGCCGCGACCGGCGCCGGGCGTCCGGCCACGGCGTCCGTCATGCCCTGCCAGAACCTGCCCGGGTCGCGCCAGGGTTGCGCGCCGCCACGGCCGAGCAGATCGATCATGCGCCATAGCCTAGGGCCGGGATCGCCCGGATCCGCCCTGCGGTCAGTCCGGTACCGGCAGGGAGAAGTAGAACGACGCGCCCGTGCCGCGCTCGCCCTCGGCGCGCACCTCGCCGCCGTGCAGCTGGACGATCCGTGCGACCGAGGCGAGCCCCAGCCCGGTCCCGGGGAACTCCTG
The DNA here is from genome assembly GCA_023421635.1 of Actinomycetes bacterium. GTDB lineage: Bacteria > Actinomycetota > Actinomycetes > Actinomycetales > Microbacteriaceae > Microbacterium. Next base: position 3,595 of record JAEZSU010000217.1, read on the forward strand.
CACGGTGTGCAGCCGCGTGAGCGGGCGGAACAGGCGCGGCGCGTCGATCTGGTCGAACCCGGCGCCGTTGTCGCGCACGACGAAGGTCGACAGCGGGCGGGCATCGTCGACTCGCTCCAGCCGGATGCGGGCGTGCTCGGTGCCGGAGGAGTACTTCACCGCGTTGGAGCACAGGTTCACCAGCAGCAGCCAGGTGAGCACCGGATCCGCCTCCACCACGAGGCCGTCCTCGACGTCGATCTGCACGTCCCGGCCCTCGACATCGCGCAGGACCTCCTCGGCGACCTCCCACCCGAGCGCGGTGAGGTCGACGCGTTCCGGTGCGAGCGGGTGGTTCGTGATGCGGTAGACCGACAGCATCCGCTCGATCTGGAGGTTGACCCGCTCGCCGGCGCGCAGGATCGCCTCGGCGTGCCGGATGCTGACGGGGTTCTCCGCGTCGTCGGCGATGAGCTCCGCGTAGCCGATCATGGCGCCGAGCGGGCTGCGCAGGTCGTGCACGAGGGAGTGGATCGCGACCTCGAGCTCGTCCGCCCTGGCGCTGCTGACGTCGAGCTCCTGTGAACGCAGTTGCAGCACGCCGCGCAGTTCGAGGTTCTCCATGGCGACGGCTGCGCTGTTCGCGAGGATCTCCAGCTGCCGCAGCGTCGCGGTCGGCGGGGTGTGGTGGTCGGCCCAGTACAGGCCCAGCGCCGCGATCGGGTCCTCCGGCCGAACCGGGATCATCGCCATGCTGCGCACGAACGTCGGCCGGTGCAGATCCGGCGACACCCGCGGGTCGTTGAAGACGTCGGTGACGAGGGCGGTCTTACGCTGCTCCATCGCCCAGCCGGAGAGGTCGGTCGCGAGCCGACGGCCGTGCAGGAGCGGGGCGATCGCGTCCTCGTCGAGGTAGAAGCTCTGGTCGGCCTCGCGCAGCACGAAGCTGGCGCCGTCCGCGCCGGCGAGCAGCCGCGCAGCACGGGAGACGATGCGGGTGACGGCCTCCATCGAGGCGGCGATCGAGAGGTCCTCGATGGCGCGCGTCAGCAGCGTCGGGGCATGGGGAAGCACAGCATTCCTCCGGGGGTTCTTGTTCGGGTCAAGACCCTTCGAGCCTACCGATCGACGCGGCCCCGCCCGTCCGCGTCGCACCCCGCCAGCACAGCCGCGAGCGCGTCCCGATCCGTTGCGGGGACGGCGATCCGCCAGCGTAGGGCGATCCCGACGTACCGGTCCGCGTACGCGCAGTGTGCGCCGGGGTCCGGCGGCAGCCATGCCGCGGGACCCTTGCTGCCCTTCGCCTGGTTCGCGGCACCGTCGACGGCGAGCAGGTTCTCGAGACTGTTCGCGAACCGCTCCCGCTCGGCATCCGTCCATGTGGACGCCCCGCCCCGCCATGCCGCGGCGAGGCTGACGACGTGATCGATCTGGACGGCGGTGCTCCCGGGTTCCCCGGGCGCGGCGACCCGGTCGTGGCGGAAGCGGATCTCCGTGCCGGTGTACGGATCGTCCAGGACGCCGGTGAGCACCGTGCAGCCGTCCCGTGTGATGTCGCGCAGGTCGCGTGCGAGCACGTCCTGCCGCTGGGCGCAGCCGTTGCCGTCGATGTCCGCCCAGGCCTCACCGAACGCGTCGCGACGGTAGTCGGGCACCGGGGCGTGCTCCTCGAGCACCTGGAGCGACAGCGCGTCCCCGCCCCCGGCGGGACCCGTCCACCCGGGAGCGATCCCGGGGACGAGCACGCCCGCCCCGGCAGCGAGCGCCGCCAGCACGGCGAGGACGAGGATGCTGCGCCGACGGCGCACGGTTCGGGTACCCACGAGCATCCAGTCTCCCCCGGGGCGCGGACACCCGCGCGCAGCCGGCTCATGACACGTGCTCGCGGCGTGTGCTCACGACATGTGCTCGCGGCGTGTGCTCACGACATGTGCTCGCATCACCGGATTCGGGGATCTCACGGGATTCGGATCGGATGCGGCGGATCGGCCCGAATGTCGTGACATCCCCGAATGCCGTGACGGGGCGGCGGGCCCCCGCGCGGGCACCCCGCGCGGGCGCGGGACCGCGTCGGAGTACCCCCGGTGGGACTCGAACCCACACTGAAGCGATTTTAAGTCGCCTGCCTCTGCCATTGGGCTACGGGGGCGCACCCTCACCCTAGACGCGGAAACGCCGCCGGACCCGGACGGGTGCGGCGGCGTTTTCCACGAGCTACTTCGCGGCTGCCGTGGCCTTGTCCGCGGGCGCGGCCTCGGCTGCCGGCCGGGGACGCGAGGCGAATGCGTCGAAGAACCCGCGCGGCTGCTGCACGGCCTCGAGGCCGACGATGTCGCGGCCGAGCCAGAAGTTGTTCCACCAGCCCCACAGCACGCGCCACTTGCGCTCCCACGACGGCATGGCCAGGCCGTGGTAGCCGCGGTGCGCGACCCACGCGACGAAGCCCTTCAGGGCGAGGTTGCCGGACTGGAAGACGCCGTTGTACAGGCCGAGACCCGCCACGGCGCCGAGGTTCTTGTGGAAGTAGTCCTGCGGCTTCTCGCCGCGGAGGACCGCGACGATGTTCTTCGCGAGGCGCTTCGCCTGGCGCACGGCGTGCTGGGCGTTCGGCACGCAGTACCCGCCGACGCCGCCACCGCTGAGGTCGGGCACGGCGGCCACGTCACCGGCGGTCCAGGCACCCTCGACGACGTTGCCCTCGGCGTCCACGACGCGGAGGTCGGCCTGGGCACGGATGCGGCCGCGCTCCTCGGTCGGGAGGTCGCTGCCCTTGACCACCTGGGGGTTGGCCATGACGCCGGCCGTCCACACGATGATGTCGGTCGGGATGACCTCGCCGGTGGAGAGTTCGACGTTGCCGTCGACGGCACCGGTGACCTGGGTGTCCAGGTGCACGAACGCGCCGCGCTTGGCGAGGTCCTTGAGCACCCATTCGCTGGTCTTCAGCGACACCTCGGGCATGATGCGACCCATCGCCTCGATGAGGTGGAAGTGGGTCTCGTCGAAGGTGAGCTGCGGGTACTTCTCCAGCAGCGCGGATGCGAACGAGCGCAGCTCCGCGAAGGTCTCGATGCCGGCGAAGCCGCCGCCGACCACGACGACCGTCAGCAGTCGCTCACGGGCGGGCCCGGGGGGCAGCGCCGCCGCCTTGTCGAAGTTCGACAGCAGCTTGTCGCGCACCCACACGGCCTCTTCGATGGCCTTCATGCCGATCGCGTTCTCGGCGATCCCGGGGATCGGGAAGGTGCGGGAGACGGAACCGGCGGTGACCACGATCTGGTCGTACGCGAACTCGTACGGCTCACCCTCGGCCGGGGTGATCGTCGCGACCTTGTTGGCGTGGTCGATGCCGGTCACCTTCGCCGAGATCACGGTCGTGCGCTTGAGGTGGCGACGGGTGGCGACCACGGCGTGGCGGGGCTCGATCGACCCGGCTGCGACCTCCGGCAGGAAGGGCAGGTAGGTCATGTACGGGAGCGGATCGACGATGGTGACGTCGGCCTCGCGCTTGCGCAGCTGCTTCTCGAGCTTCCACGCGGTGTAGAACCCGGCGTACCCGCCACCGACGATGAGGATGCGGGGCACGGCTTTGGTCACTGTGCTGGTCACGATGGAAATGAACTCCTGGGAATCAACGGCGCGATGCGTGTGTGGCTCGCGCCGATCGGACGCGTCGGACAGCAGCAGTGACGCCGAGCGCTACCAGTATAGCGGCGAGTGTCGTGGCCATCAGCGGCAGCGATCCGTAGAGGAGGGTCTGCTCGGTCGGGAGGAAGGGCGACCCGTCCACGGCGGCCTCGCCCGCATCCGGCAGCGGAGGCACCTCGACGGGGGCGGCGGTCGGTGACGGCGCCGGTTCGCCCTCGGCGCGCCGGTGCACCCGGATCCACTCGCGGAGGTCGCCCATCGGGTTCGATCGCACGGTCGGCACGTCCGACGAGACGGCCGCCGACGCGTCGACGAGCCCGTACCCGTACTGGGTGTCCGGGAGCGAACGGGCCGCGGTCGGGGGCTTGGCGGTGCGGATGATGCGGTTGATCACGTTCGCCGCATCCAGGTCCGGGTTCGCCGCCCGCACGAGAGCCGCGATCCCGGCGACGATCGGCGCCGCGCCGCTCGTGCCATCCCACACCACGAGCCGCCCGTCGGCCGAGATACCCAGCAGCTTCTCGCTCGGCGCGGCGACGCCGATCGTGATGCCCTGCGTGGACGCGTCGATGCTCGCCCGTCCCGAGGGATCGACACCGCCCACCGTGAGGACGCCGGGGATGGTGGCCGGTGCGCCGACCCTGGACGTGCCGCTGCCGCGGTTGCCCGCCGCGACCACCACGACGACGTCGTGGTCGAAGGCGTAGAGGAACGCGTCGTCCCAGGCGGGGTCCCAGCCGAGGGTGTTCGTCGTGAACGAGAGGTTGATGATGTCCGCCCCGTGATCCACCGACCAGCGGATCGCGTCGGCGACCTGCGTCGAGATCGGCACCGTCGCGCTCGAGCCGAAACCGACCGAGACCGACAGCAGCTCCGCCTCGGGCGCGACGCCGACCATGCCGCCGGCGACCGGGCGGGCCGCTGCGAGCGAGGCGACCCAGCTGCCGTGGTTGCGGTCGACGACCCCGACCGGCGTGCGGCCGTCGGAGCTCCCCTCCCCCGATACGTCGGTGCCGTCCACGACGGCTCCCTCGAACGCGGGTGCCCGTCCGATGCCGGTGTCGATCACCGCGATTCGCACACCCGCACCGCGGGTCGTCTTCCACGCCTCCCGGATGCCGTACGAGTCCAGCCAGTACTCCTGCGCCTGCGGCGGCTGCGGGGAGACGTCCGGCGTCGCTGCCTGGGCCGCGGTCGGCATGAGCACGACCAACGCGATCCCGGCGGCCACGACGAGCCGGAGCATCCTTCTCATCCAGGCTGCCCGGGATCTCGGAGGGCCGCGCCGGGGTCGGCGCATGCGCACCGATCGGGCGACCAGTCGGCGAGCGCGAGCGCGGCGTCGCCGATCGGGTTCACGCCGGGGCCGGCGGCGAGGGCATGCCCGGCGAGGGCGTGCAGGCACTTCACGCGCGTCGGCATGCCGCCCGCGGAGATGCCCGCGATCTCGTCGACCTCGCCGTACCGCGCACGGTCGGCCAGGTACGCCTCGTGCGCGCGGCGGTAGGCGTCGGCGGTGTCGGGGTCGTCGAGGCGCGCCGCCAGCTCGGGCATCACGTGCTCGGCCTCCAGCCGCGACATCGCCGCGGTCGCGGCGGGGTGGGTGAGGTAGTAGAAGGTGGGGAACGGCGAGCCGTCGTCCAGCCGCGGTGCGGTGGCGACCACGGTGGGGTTGCCGCACACGCAGCGCGCAGCGATGCCGACCGCGCCTCGGACGGGGCGGCCGAGCTGTGCGTGGAGCACAGCGTGCTCGGCATCCGTGACGGGAGGGAACGGCGGGGTACTCACCGTGCCAGGCTACCGGCAGCAGCCCGAGAGACCGCCGTCAGCCGGTCGGCCCCGTGGCCGACTGGGCGGTGCCTGCGACCACGACCGAGCGCACGAGCTGCGACATCCAGTCGGTCCGCGTCTGCTGCACCTCGTCGCTCACCGCGGACTGCTCCTGCGGCTGCTGCGCGGCGGTGAGGTCGTTGTCGACGAGGTAGAAGATCTCACCCGGTCGCGTGTAGTACAGCCGCTCGCGCGCCTGCGTCATGATGTACGCCGGATCGTTCCAGCGGTCCCCCTGCGCCTCGAGCTCGTCGATCTGCTCCTGCGTGACCTGCACCGCCCGCTCGAGCGCGGCGATCCGCTGCCGCTGGTCGACGTACGTGCCGATCGTGGGGACCAGCACGAGCACCGCGAGCACCACGAGCCCGAGCATGATGATCATGAACCCGGACAGCCGGATGCCGCCGAGCCACTCCCGCACGTCGACGCGACGACCGCGGCGGACCCGCGGGGATGCGGAAGGGGGAGCCGTCCGTCCTGCCACGACTCCCCCTTCCGATCAGTTCCGTGTGCGCTCAGCCCTTGAACCGGGGGAAGGCACTGCGGCCGGCGAAGACCGCCGCCTCGCCCAGCTCCTCCTCGATGCGCAGAAGCTGATTGTATTTCGCGACACGCTCGCTGCGGGCGGGCGCGCCGGTCTTGATCTGACCGCAGTTGGTCGCCACCGCCAGGTCGGCGATCGTGGTGTCCTCGGTCTCGCCCGAACGGTGCGAGAGCATGGCGGTGTAGCCGTGGCGCTGCGCCAGGCTGACCGCATCCAGCGTCTCGGTGAGCGTGCCGATCTGGTTGACCTTCACCAGCAGCGAGTTCGCGACGCCGCGCGTGATGCCGTCCTGGAGGCGCGTGGGGTTGGTCACGAACAGGTCGTCGCCGACGAGCTGCACCTTGGAGCCGAGCTCGTCGGTGAGGACCTTCCAGTTGTCCCAGTCGTCCTCGGCGAGCGCGTCCTCGATCGTGACGATCGGGTAGTCGTTGACCAGGCCCACGTAGTACTGGGTGAGCTCCGCGGCGGTCCAGTCCTTGTTGTCGAGGCGGTAGACGCCGTCGTTGAAGAACTCGGTCGCGGCGACGTCGAGACCCAGCGCGATGTCCTTGCCCGGGGTGAAGCCGGCCTTCTCGATGGCCTTGAGCAGGAAGTCCAGGCCCTCGCGGTTGCTGGGCAGGTCGGGGGCAAAGCCGCCCTCGTCGCCGAGGCCCGTGGCGTAGCCCGCGGCCTTCAGCTCGCTGCGGAGCACGTGGTAGGTCTCCACGCCCCAGCGGAGCGACTCCGCGTAGGTCTCCGCACCGATGGGCGCGAGGAAGAACTCCTGCATGTCGATGCCGTTGTCCGCGTGCTCGCCGCCGTTGATGACGTTGAACAGCGGCACGGGCATGACGTGCGCGTTCGGGCCGCCGAGGTAGCGGAACAGGGGCAGGTCGGCGGAGTCCGCGGCCGCCTTGGCGACGGCGAGGCTGATGCCGAGGATGGCGTTGGCGCCGGTGCGCTGCTTGTTGTCGGTGCCGTCGGTCTCGATGAGCACCTGGTCCACGATGCGCTGCTCGCTCGCCTCGAGTCCCTCGATGGCAGGTCCCAGCTCGTCGAGCACCGCGTCCACGGCCTTGCGGACGCCCTTGCCGCCGTACCGGCTCTTGTCGCCGTCGCGCAGCTCGTACGCCTCGAAGGCGCCGGTCGATGCGCCGGAGGGGACGGCCGCGCGCTGGACGATCCCGTCGTCGAGCAGCACCTCCACCTCGACGGTCGGGTTACCTCGCGAGTCGAGAATCTCGCGCGCGCCTACAGCCTCGATCAGTGCCACAGGGGACTCCTTGAGTTTGAGTGGGCCCCTCGCACCCGCGCATTGGACGCAGGCCTGGGGGGAGTGGTTCTCGGAGCGTCGTCGATCCGTCCCCGAGTCTAGTGACCCGGCCCCGCTCGCAGCAGGGGCCTCCGTCACACGGTCCCGGTCAGCACCGCCAGGGCGACCCCGTCCCACCCCTTCGCATCCAATGTCTGCAGCGCGGTCGCGTCGAAGCGCGGGTCGCCCGCGAGCATCTCCAGCCCGGCGCGGGTGCCGCGCACGTCGCTGCGCGGGGAGCCGGCGTCGGCGACCGCCCCGCCCCGCCCCACGTTGTCGACGACGACGACGGCGCCGGGCCGGCCGAGGCGTGCCGCCCAGTCGAGGTACAGCGTGTTCGACTCCTTGTCCGCGTCGATGAAGACGAGGTCGAACGGCTCCCCGCCTTCGAGGGTGGGCAGCACGTGCTCGCCGCGGCCGACGAGGATCTGCACCCGCTCCCCCACCCCGGCACGGTCGATGCTCGCTCGCGCGACCGCGGCGTGCGCGGGCTCGGCCTCGATCGTGACGACCCGGCCGTCCTCGGGCAGGGCGCGCGCGAGCCAGATGGTGGAGTACCCGCCCAGCGTGCCGATCTCGAGCACCCGCCGCGCACCGGCGATGCGCGCGAGCAGGTGCAGGAACTTCCCGTTCAACGGCGCCACCTCGATCGAGGGCATCCCGGCCGCCTGCTGATCGGCGACCGCCTGTGCCAGCGCCGGGTCGGCGCCCACGAGCGTGTCGGCGAGGTAGGTGTCGACGGCGAGCCAGGCATCCTGCGTCGGTCCGGTCATCCATCCAGCAAACCGACCGCATCCGGCCCCGTCAACCGTCCGGGATTGTGGCGGAGCGACAACGGATGCGGGATGGCACCGTGGCATCCGGCACACTCTGGGCCATGCGAGTGACACCACGGCGGCTGGCGATCGGGATGAGCCTGTGGCTGCCGAACCTGTGCAGCGGCATCCGCGTCAAGGAGTTCTCGGCGGACTGGACCCGGGCGACGGTCGAACTGCACGTGAACCTGCTGACCCGCAACTACGTGAAGACCGCGTTCGGCGGGTCGATGTCGGCCATGACCGATCCGTACTTCTTCATGCTCGTGATGCACCAGCTGGGCAGCGACTACGTGGTGTGGGACACCCGCGGCGAGATCGAGTTCCTCACCCCGGGCCGCGGCGTGCTCACCGCGCGCTTCGAGGTGCCGGCGTCGAAGGCCGACGAGCTGCGCGCGCGTGCCCGCGGCGGTGCGAAGGTGCTGGAGTGGTTCGAGACCGAGATCACGGATGCGGACGGCGCGGTCGTCGCGCGGGTGCGGCGCGAGGTCTACATCCGCGAGAAGCGCCGCGTGACGGAGGCCGCCGCCCGCTGAGGCCGGCCGCGATCACGGTTCGCCCGTCGCGAATGCAGCGTCGCGGGCGGTGACACCCGGCATTCGCGACGGGCGAACAGGGTCAGGCGGCGGGAGGCGCAGCGGGAGGCGCGAGGGGGTCGAGCTCGAGCTTGTCGCGGCGGAACTGTCCGCACAGGGCGAGGACCGCCACCACCACGGCGAGCACGATCCACGCGGCGGCGCCGAGCGGGCCCGCGAGCGCCGGATCGGGCGAGCTGTCGGCCGCCACGACGAGCACGGCGACGGATGCGGCGGCGTTCAACGATCCGTGGGCGAGCGCCGCAGGCCACACCGAGCGGCTGCGCAGACGCAGCCAGCCGAAGAACACGCCCCACGCGACGCAGCCGCCGATCATGAGCAGCAGCCCCGTGACGTCGGTGCGGCCGAAGTTGTAGCCGAGCAGGATGACCGGCGCGTGCCACAGGCCCCACACCACGCCGGTGATCAGCATCGCGGGCCAGACGCCGAGCGGCAGCAGCGCGGTCTGCAGCCAGCCGCGCCAGCCGATCTCCTCACCGGCGGCGAAGATCGTGTTCACCAGCGCGCCGACCGGCAGCGACAGCAACTGCCCGATGACCAGCAGGCCAACGGGCGGCAGCGGCGTGCCCTCGGGGACGAGCGCCGCCAGCTGGGCGGCGAACCCGGAGAACTCCACCAGGTCGAGTTCGATCCAGCCGGCGAGCGCCGCGACGGCGATCCCCGCGGCCACGATCAGCATCGGCGCGAACAGCGCGATCCCGAGGAACAGCAGGAAGCGGCCCACCGGGCGCAGCGGCCACACGCCGAGGAACCGGGCGCGTCCGGTGGCGGGGGCGCGGAACGCGAACACCACGATGAGCGTCGCCAGGGTGGGCGCGAACATCATCAGCGTGATCCACACGGTCGCCAGCGGCGTCGCGAGCCCGTCGCCGAGCCACAGCGGGAGTGCCGGGAGCCAGGCGAGCGCGTACGAGACGACGACGAACAGGACGACGGGCACCCAGCGGACGCGGGCGGGATGCTGCGGGGCGGTCATACGGAGGCCTCCTCGGTGTAGGCGCGGAGGACGCCTGCGGCGGTCGCGGCGTCGGGGACGGACACGGTGAAGCGCTTGCCGTTCCTGCGGGTCACGTCGAGGGCGTCGCCGGCGCGGAGCACCACCCCGAAGCGGCCGGGCGCGGAACGCACGCCGTAGCCGCCGAGCTCCCCCATGGGCTGCACGTGCACGTGGTCCACGCGCTCGATCTCGGCGAGCGGCACGCGGAAGCGTGGCACCCCGAGCACGGAGGTGACGTGGAGCCCCTCGGCGTCCACGCGGACGTGGAAGGCGGCGGTGGCAGCCAGGGCAGCGAGCGTGATCGCGGTGACGAGCGTCACGATGAGCGCCGCGGCGAGGTCGCCCAGCATCCACATCGCGATCGTGGCGAGCACGAGCACGACGAGCGTGAGTGTCAGGGCCACGACGGCGCCGCGGGCCAGCGAGGTGGTGCGCATCCAGACGACGCGCTCCCCCGGGCGGATGGTGACGGCGTTGACGTCGTCGAGGCGGCGGGCGACCGCATCCTCCTTGGGCAGCACGGCCCAGCCGACGAGACCGGCGACCGCGCCCGCGAGGAACGCGGCGATGAGCACGGGGAGGGCGGACGGCCCTCCGGCCGCGTCGCCCAGGCCCTGCTGGATGGCGAGCGTGCCGACCCCGAGCGCGGCGAACAGCGCCGCGAGCGCGAGGGCTGCCGCGCCCAGCAGCCGGAACGCGATGCCGCGCTCACCGCGGCGGACCGCGGGGAGCGTGGTCGCGGCCAGGAGTTCCGGGAGCAGGAGCGTGCCGAGCGCGGTGAGCACGACGACGAGCACGGGCGGCGCGAAGCCGTCGGGGCCGCCGCCCCAGCCCCAGTGCACCGCGACCGGCGTCGGCAGGGTCGGCAGCAGCACGAGCTGTGCGACGAGCGCGGCCACGCCCAGCAGGGCGGGGAGGATCACGGCCACCCAGAGGAGGCGGCGGGCGGTGTTCGGTTCAGTCGTCATCGGTGGCGTCCTTCACGAGGGCGGCGAGGGAGTCGGGGGAGAGTCGGAGGGCGCGCGCCTTGCGGGCCAGCGCACGGATGTCGCCGTAGAGCGCGGCGAGGTCGGCGGCGGCATCCGTGACCACGGCGCCGCGCCCACGGCGCATGTCGACCAGGCCCTCGTCGCGGAGGTCCTGGTACGCGTGCAGCACGGTGTGGAGGTTCACGTCGAGCGCGCCGGCCACCTCGCGAGCCGCGGGGAGCCGATCGCCGGCGACGAGCCTGCCTGCGGCGATGTCGGCGCGGACGGATGCGGCGACCTGCGCGAACAGCGACACGTCGCTCGCGGGGTCGATCCGGATGAGCATGTGATGATTCTAGAACAACTAGAACAATGACCACAAGCACGTCGCGTGACCGGGCACGAGGGGGCAGGCTCAGACCTCGGCGCGGTAGTCGCTCGGGCGCATGCCGAGCACGGCGCGGAAATCGTTCGCGAGGTGTGACTGGTCGGTGTAGCCGAGGTCGGCGGCGATGGCGGCGAGGGATGCGGCCGGGTCGTCCCGCACGCGCTGCGCCGCCTCCTGCAGTCGCCGGCGGCGGATCATCGCGGCCGGCGACAGTCCCACGCTCCGGTGCGCGAGCCGCTGCAGCGTGCGCACCGAGACTCGGAGCCTCGCCGCCGCGTCCTCGACGCGGAGGACCGTCGCATCCGTCATGAGGAGGTCGGCCATCGCGTTCGCGAGGCGTCCGTCCGCGGTCTCCTCCCCCGCCGCCTCCCGCAGCCACGCGGCGAAGGCCCCGACGGCGCGCCCGAGGTCGGGGATCGCGTCGGTCACCGCGTCCACGAGCTCCGGCGCCTCGACCGGCACCGACCCGTCGACGATGCCGCCCGGATCGTCGTGGAGGCGCAGGAGCGCAGCGGGTCGCAGCAGCGCACCGACCGCCCAGCCGCGACCGCGCAGCGCCCGCTCCGACACCCGCGTCGTCGGGCCCCACAGCCGCGCCTGCCCATCGGACTCGACCACGAGGTTCGCCGCCGGGTAGCCGAGCACGGGCTGGCGCGACTCGGTACCGTCCGGCAGGTCCCACTGCGGGATCCAGAACCACCCCGCCGCGTGGGCGACCGCATCCGGTGCCGGCGATCGTGTGAAGCGCGGCAGGCGCTCCGGGAAGAGCACGCCGCGGGTGGGGTCGGTCACCACGGAAGGCTAGCCAGCGGCGCCGCCGCGCGGAACTCGTCGCGAATCTCCAAGCCGCACGGCCCGGCCGCGCGCGACGATCGGGGCATGGACACCTCGATGACGGGCGTCACCGGCGCCCACACCACGGCCGGCCGGCCGAACGCGGCCACCTCGCTCACCCCGTTCCTCGCGATCCCCGATGCGAAGGCGGCGCTCGCGTTCTACCGCGACGTCTTCGGCGCACGCGTCACCGACGTCACCGAGTTCGACGGCGTCGTCGTGCACGCCGGCCTCGACTTCGGCACCGGGCTGCTGCAGGTCGGCGAACCCTCCG
>JAEZSU010000287.1 GCA_023421635.1 Actinomycetes bacterium
CGTGTAGGCGGGGACGGTGATCATGACGCGTCGGTCCGTTCCTTCGCCTCAGCCTCCTGCGCGGCGTGGAGTTCGTCGGTCGCGGCCTGTACCGCGATCTCGGCACGGCGAAGGCGCCGCTGCGCGAACGTCGCGGCGCCGTACCGGGCGTGCACCCGGTCGGTCTCATCCTCGACGCCGGTGACGATGTAGGCGGCGGCGATGAGGATGACCTGCGCCGACAGGTTCAGCCAGAGCAGCAGCGCGATGAGCGATGCGAAGGTCGCCAGCAGCGGGTTCGAGGCCGCACCGCCGACGAACAGCCCCGACAGGGCCTGCAGCACCGTGAGCCCGATGCCGCCCAGGACCGCACCGGTCCACAGCGACCGCGCCGACGCGCGCACTCCCGACAGCATCCGGAACGCGAGGGCGATCGCGACCGTGTCGAGCGCGAAGGTGACCAGGAGCGACACGCCCGTCGTCGCGACATCCACCGCCGGCGACGCGCCGGGGAGCCCGAGCCAACCGGTGATCGTCTCGACCGAGGCGGTGCCGATCACCGTGGCCGCGGCGGATGCCGCCAGCAGCCCGCCGATGATGATGGCCAGGAGCAGGTTCCGCAGCAGCACCCAGACGAACAGCGTGTCGTCGTGCACGATGCCCGCGATCGTGCGCAACGCGATGCGCAGCGACCCGATCGCACCGATCGCGGCACCGACGAGACCGACGAGCGAGACGATCCCGGCGATCGAGAACCCGACGGGTTCGATCCGGTCGAAGTCGACGATGTCGCCGATCCCGGGGAGCGTCGTGTTCACGGCCTGCACCAGGGCGTCCCAGGCGACGGGGTTCCCCGCAAGCCACAGCGCGGCGATCGAGAAGCCGAGGAGGATGCCGGCGAACACGCTGAACAGGGTGCGATAGGTGATGCCGTCGGCGAGCGAGGGTCCGCGGTGATCGCCGTACAGGAGGAAGGCGCGGACCAGCTTCAGGCGCAGCGCCCAGGCGATGACGCGCGCCGGCAGACCCGGCCGGGCGGCTTTGCCGTCGTGGCCGGCGGCGACGCGTTCGCTCATGTCCCAAGGCTATGCCTCGGCCTCGGCGTGGCGGCGCGGTTGACACGCCCTCGGCGGGGACCTATCCCGTGAGGCCGTGCACAGCGATGCCGATCCACGCGCCAAGCAGCATCCACGGGCCGAACGGCACCGCGGTCTTCCGGTCGGCCCGGCGCAGGCCGATGAGGACGAGGCTGAACACCCCGCCGACGAGGAATCCGGCGATCGCCCCGACCAGCAGCGGATCCCACCCGAGGTACCCGAGGAGGAAGCCGATGAGCCCGGCGAGGGTCACGTCTCCCCCGCCCATGCCGCCCGGCTGCACCAGGCGCAGCAGGGCGTAGCCGACGAAGAGCACGAGCATCCCGATGGTGGCGCGCAGGAACGCACCGCCGTCGCGGTGGACGACGGAGGCGAGCCCGAGCAGGATCCACGCGAGCGGGTAGGAGGGCAGCACGATCGCGTGCGGCAGCCGGTGGGTACGCAGGTCGATGACGGCCAGCACCACGCTCAGCACCGCGAACGCGCCGTAGGCGACGAAGGCAGCGGCGTCGCCGAGCGCCCGCACGGGTTACCGCCCGTACTCCGGGGCGAGGTCGTCGCCGTCCACCCAGCCGGTGTCGCCGGGGCCGGGCTCGTCGTCGTCGTCCGCCAGTGCGGCGTGGAAGCGACCGTCCGGCCAGCTCGCGGCGAACGTCGGGATCACCCGCTGCACGCGTCTCGCGAGGCCGCGCACCGAGGTGAGGGGTCTCGCCGAGACCGGCATCGTCAGTTGCGGGTCCCACCGCACGCCGTCACTCGCACGCAGGTGGATGGTCAGGTCGAGGTCGTCGTGGATGCCCGGGTTGTCCCGCTGCACCCGCTCCCGCACCCGCTGCCAGATGGCGGTGCGCATGGCGAAGTTCGACCCGAACACGAGCGGGATCCCCAGCCACTGCTTGATCCAGAACCGTCCGCCGCCGATGTACCAGTGCGCGCCGAGGTACGCGCCGAGCCGCCCGATGCCGTAGAACTCCGCGCCGCCGGTGAGCACGCCGAGGGCGGGGTCGGCCACGAACGCCTGCTCGACACGTTCGAGCCAGTCCGGATGCGGACGGGAGTCGGCGTCGAGGCGCGCGATGATGTCCCCGTCGGCGAGGTCGTACCCGTGCGCGGCGGCCGGCCAGATGCCGACCCGCGGCTCCAGCGCCACCTCGGCGCCGAAGCTGCGGGCGACGGCGGCCGTGTCGTCGGTGCTGGCGTTGTCCACCACGATCACCCCGTCGGGGACGCGGGTCTGCTCGGCGAGCGCCTGCAGGCAGGCGGCGAGGACCGGAGCGTCGTCACGGCAGGGCACGACGACCACGATGCGGAGGGGGTTCACAGCCACACTGTAGCCCGCTGCCAGGGGACGCCGGGTCAGGCCACGATGTACACCGGCGTGCCGGCGGGCAGCTGCGCGAGCCGGTCGACCGCCGCGGCGTCGAGCCGCAGGCATCCGTTCGAGATCTGCCCGGA
>JAEZSU010000290.1 GCA_023421635.1 Actinomycetes bacterium
GCGCAGGGATGGTCCGCGGCCGCCGACCGGGAGCGCGCCGCGACCGACGCGCCGCTGCCCGCCGGCTGGACCCCACGGCGGTCCGGCCGCCCTCGGTAGACTGGAGGCGACCCCAGCCCGCTCAGCGACCGGAGCACCCGCACCCATGACCTCTCAGCCCGACCCCGCTGTGCCCGCCGAGCCCACCGAGGAGGACGTCTTCGAGCAGAAGGCGGTGCGGCTGGCGAAGCGGGACCGGCTCATCGCCGAGCGGCAGGATGCCGCCGGCGGCGCCTACCCGGTCGCCGTCCCGGTGACCGACACGATCCCGGCGCTGCGGGAACGGTTCGCCGACCTCGAGGCGGGCGCCGAGACCGGTGTGACCGCCGGGGTGGCAGGTCGCGTCGTGTTCAGCCGGAACACCGGCAAGCTCTGCTTCGCCTCGCTGCAGGCGGGCGACGGCAGCCGCATCCAGGCCATGGTCTCGCTCGCCGTCGTCGGGGAGGACTCGCTCGCCCGGTGGAAGGAGCTCGTCGACCTCGGCGACCACGTGTTCGTCTCCGGCGAGGTCATCTCCAGCCGCCGCGGCGAACTGTCGATCATGGTCTCGGACTGGGCCATCGCGTCGAAGGCGCTGCTGCCGCTGCCGAACCTCTACACCGAGCTGAACGAGGAGAGCCGGGTGCGCTCCCGCTTCCTCGACCTCATCGTCCGCGACCAGGCCCGCGCCACGGTGCGCGCCCGGGCCGCCGTGAACGCGTCGCTGCGCCAGACGTTCGCCGCCCACGACTTCATCGAGGTCGAGACGCCCATGCTGCAGGTGCAGCACGGCGGGGCGTCCGCCCGTCCGTTCGTGACCCACTCGAACGCGTTCGACACCGAGCTCTTCCTGCGCATCGCGCCCGAGCTCTTCCTCAAGCGCGCCGTCGTCGGCGGGCTCGACCGGGTGTTCGAGATCAACCGCAACTTCCGCAACGAGGGCGCCGACTCCACGCACAGCCCCGAGTTCGCGATGCTGGAGGCCTACCAGGCCTACAGCGACTACAACGGCATCGCCGACCTCACGCAGGAGCTCATCCAGAACGCCGCAATCGCGGTCGCCGGTTCCACCGAGGTCACCTGGGCCGACGGCACGCTGTACGACCTGGGCGGCCAGTGGGACCGCATCTCGATGTACGACTCGCTGAACGAGGCCATCGCTGGGCTGGAGGGCGCGCCGCGGTTCACCCCGCAGACGCCGGTCGCCGAGCTCGCCGCGTTCGCCGCCGCCCACGGCGTGGACGAGCCCCCGCACGCCACCCACGGCAAGTACATCGAGGAGCTGTGGGAGCACTTCGTGAAGGGTGGACTCGAGCGCCCCACCTTCGTCATGGACTTCCCGATCGACACCAGCCCGCTCGTGCGGGAGCACCGCAGCATCCCGGGCGTCGTGGAGAAGTGGGACCTGTACGTGCGTGGCTTCGAGCTGGCCACCGGCTACTCGGAGCTCGTCGACCCCGTCGTGCAGCGCGAGCGGTTCGTCGAGCAGGCCAAGCTCGCCGCCCGCGGCGACGACGAGGCGATGCGCATCGACGAGGAGTTCCTGCGGGCGATGGAGCACGGCATGCCCCCCACCGGCGGCATGGGCATGGGCATCGACCGGCTGCTCATGGCGATCACCGGTCTCGGCATCCGCGAGACGATCCTCTTCCCCCTGGTCAAGTAGCGCCGCGCCGGAACGCCCAGTCGGGAAGGTGCCCGGCGCTGACGAAGGTCAGCACGATCATGGCGAGCCCGTGCCCGGGTTCGTCCTCGCACGCCCGGCGGGCGTAGCTGTCGGCATGGGTCATCCGTCCGAGCGCCCATGACAGCCACGCGCAGGCGGCCAGCGCGCCGGCGCGCTCGTGCACCGGCGCGACCGAGGCGGCGTCCCGGCAGGCGTTCAGCGCGGTGATGAGCCGCTCCGGGTCGGGCCGCGGCCCGTCGCCCCACATGTGCTGCGCGGCCTCCATGGGGTACTCCTCGCCGGCCTCCCACCGCAGCTGCCCCTCGACCGCCTGGTCGCCCGCATCCAGGCCGCCCATCCAGGTCGTGATCCCGATGTCGCGCAGGGCGGGGCGGGCGAGGCACCACACGAGCGCCGCGCGGGCGTAGTGCTCGGGCACCGAGGGCGGGCGCTCCCGCTCCGGCTCGACCCACCACTCGAAGAAGAGCGGCAGATCGTCGAGCAGCACGGTCGTCGCCAGCGCCGCGGGGTCGACCCTGGAGCCCGCGTCGCCGGTCCGGGGATCCTCGTCGTCCTGTGCCGGTGCGCCCGCGAGCAGGTGCATCGCCACGCTCAGCTCCTGCACCGCGCGCGCCGTCTGCCGGCACGTCGCCTCGTCGGCCGGCACCAGCTCGGCACCCGAGTGCTGATCGCCCTCCGGCGGGGCGCCGGCATCCGTGCCCGCCGACAGGTCGCGCACCTCGCCGCCCACGGCGGGGTCCGCGCAGGAGTGCCAGCGCACCGGGCCCACGTGCAGTGCGTCCACCACCCGGATGCCGCAGGCGTCAGCGCGGGCGCGGACGGCCGCGGCGAACGCATCCGCATCCCTCCCGGCGCCGGCGTCGTCGTCGTAGACCACCAGCAGGAGCGCATCGGCGTCCTCGACCCGGCACACCATGCCGACGAGCGTCGCCGCGGCCGCGTCGACGGCCGACTCGTGCGGCAGATCCACCCGCATCCCGCCGACGCTCCGGGTCTGTGCGAACGGGACGACGACGGCGCTCCGGGTCGGGGTGAAGCCGAACATGCGGGGGACGAGAGCGAGGAGATGGGCGGCGTCTGCGGCCTTCACGATGGCGGTCATGACCCGAGCGTGCGCGCGGGGGAGCCGCCGCGGGCGGGGTGCGACCGCATCCGTGGCGAGGGCACGGGCGGCGGCGGGCTGGGGAGGAGAGGACGCACCCGGCGGTCTCCCCGGATCGGCGTCGTACGATGGAGGCATGGACAGCTTCTGGGTCGCCGCGCTCTGGTCGATCCTGCCCACGATCGCGGGCATCGTCGTGTTCTTCTTCATCTTCCGCTCGATCGTGCACATGGACCGCAACGAGCGACGCGCCTACGCCAAGGCCGAAGCTGAGGAGCGGGCCAAGCGCGGCCTCGCCCCCGCCGCGGGCGGCGCCTCCGCCGAGCGCTGATCCCAGGCATCCGCCCGCACCGCGGGCAACCACCGGGTCTGCGACGACGCGCCCACTACAGTGGATCCGACCCGGGGGAGTGTGCGTGATCCAGATCCAGTTCGACGCGACGTGGTGGATCGTGCTCGTCTTCGTCTTCGACGTCGTCGTGCGCATCGCGGCCGTGATCATCGTGCCGCGCAACCGCCGCCCCACCGCGGCGATGGCCTGGCTCCTCGCGATCTACTTCATCCCGATCGTCGGCGTGCTCCTGTTCCTGCTCATCGGCACCCCGCGGCTGCCGCGCAAGCGCCGCCGCAAGCAGCAGGCGATCAACGACTACATCGAGGACACCAGCGCCAACCTCGACTTCGGCACCACGCAGCCCGGCGCCCAGCCGTGGTTCACCTCGCTCGTCCGCCTCAACCGGAACCTCGGCGCCATGCCCCTGTCCGGCGACAACGCGGCGCGGCTGGTCGCGGACTACCAGCAGAGCCTCGACGACATGGCCGAGGCGATCCGCGGTGCGAAGCGCTACGTGCACGTCGAGTTCTACATCCTCCAGTCCGACGCATCCACCGACGGATTCTTCCGGGCGCTCGAGGAGGTCTCGGCGCGCGGGGTCACCGTGCGGGTGCTGATGGACCACTGGGCCAACCGCGGCAAGCCGTTCTACAAGAAGACGCTCAAGCGCCTCGACGCGATGGGCGCGCAGTGGCACCTGATGCTGCCGGTGCAGCCGCTGAAGGGCAAGTACCAGCGGCCCGACCTGCGCAACCACCGGAAGCTCCTCGTGGTCGACGGCGACCTCGCCTACATGGGCTCGCAGAACGTCACCGACTCGACCTACAACCTCAAGAAGAACATCAAGCGGGGCCTCCACTGGGTCGACCTCATGGTGCGGCTCGAGGGCCCCGTGGTCGCGAGCGTGAACGCGGTGTTCCTCTCCGACTGGTACAGCGAGACCGACGAGATCCTCTCCGGCGAGGTCGACGCCTTCGACGTCGCCGAAGCGACGGGCTCGCTCGACTGCCAGGTCGTCCCCTCCGGCCCCGGGTTCGAGTTCGAGAACAACCTGCGCCTCTTCCTCGGCCTGCTGTACGCCGCCAAGCAGCGCATCGTGCTCATCAGCCCCTACTTCGTGCCCGACGAGTCGATGCTGCTCGCGATCACCACCGCCTGCCACCGCGGCGTGCAGGTCGACCTGTTCGTCTCGGAGGAGGGCGACCAGGCGATGGTGTACCACGCGCAGCGCAGCTACTACGAGGCGCTGCTGCGCGCGGGCGTGCGGATCTGGATGTACCGGAAGCCGTACATCCTGCACACGAAGGCGTTCACGATCGACGAGGACGTCGCCGTCATCGGGTCGAGCAACATGGACATGCGCTCGTTCGGTCTGAACATGGAGATCACGCTGCTCGTGCGGGGCGCCGAGTTCGTGGAGCAGATGCGCGAGGTCGAGCAGAAGTACCGCAGCCTCTCGCGGGAGCTCACCCTCGAGGAATGGCAGAAGCAGCCGCTGCGCTCCACGGTGCTCGACAACCTCGCCCGGCTCACGTCCGCCCTGCAGTGACCGCATCCGCATCCGTGTCCGTTCCGTGATGCGGATCGGGGGAATCTGCGGGCGGAACGGGCAGGATGGACCCATGGCCCGTGCACTGCCGCTCCTCGCCGTCGTCGGAACGCTGTCCGCACTGAGCATCGCGCTCGCCGGGTGCGCCTCGGACGCCTCGGACCCGACCGCGACGCCGCCCGTCGGGCAGGTCATGGACGTGGATGCCGCGTGGCTCGACGCCGGACGATTCATCGGGGTGGTCACCTGGGGCAGCTCGACCTGCGTGCCGCAGGGCGGCGAGGCCACGCTCGCCCGGGAAGGCTCGATCGGGGTCGTGCTCGTCGACCCCTCCGAGACCGATCCCGAGCGCCCGTGCACCGAGGACCTGCGTCCGCGGGTCACCGTGGTGGGGGTGCCGCTGGGTGTCGACGCGGCGGCGGGGGCCGAGATCACGGTGTCGCTCGGCGCCGCATCCGGGTCCACTTCGCTCCCCGCGCTGGCCGGTGCGGCGGAACCGGGCGGGAGCACCGACTACGAGCCGAGCGCCGGCTGGACCGCGACCCCGGGCACCCTGGCGTACGTCACGTGGGGCTCCTCGACGTGCGTCCCCGTCGTGCAGGACGTCGGCGTCACGGGCGACGCGCAGGTCACCGTGACCTTCCAGGAGCCCGACCCCGACCGCATGTGCACGATGGACATGGTGCCCCGTGCCGGCATCCTCGAGGTGGGGGAGATCGCCGCGCCCGCCGGCGCGCAGCTCGTGCTCATCGGCGACTCCTTCGACGGTGTCACGGTGCCCATCCTCGGCGGCTGACGCCCCGCCGCCCGTCGCATCGCACCGTCGCGGGTGCGCCCCTGCGCGGCGCACCCTCTCCCGTTCGCCCGTCGCGGGTGCGCCCCTGCGCGGCGCACCCTGTCCCGTTCGCCCGTCGCAAATGCGGCGTCGAGGGCGTCGACATCCCACATTCGTGGCGGGTGAACCGGGTGACGGCTCCTCCACAGGCCGGAGGTCGGGGGTCGTCGTGCACAGGATGCGCGGACGGCGCCGACGCGGCGACTCTGCGCCGCAGGCTGGACGGATGCGGCGCAGCCCCCTTCCCGTCGACCTCGGTCCCGTGTTCTCGAGCCGCGAGGCGCGCGATGCGGGTGTGGGGGCGTGGCGCCTGGGCTCTCCCGATCTCGAGGCGCCGTTCCACGGCGTGCGGCGCCGACTCGACGCCCGCGAGGCCGAAGCGTGGGACCTCGCGGCGACGCTGATCCGTGATGCCTTCGCGTATGCGCGGCGAATGACGGAGCACGAGTTCTTCTGCGGCATGACCGCCGCGGTGCTGTGGGGCCTGCCGCTGCCGGCCTGGGCGCTGCGCGAGGCGTCCGTCGACGTCGCGGTGTTCTCCCCGCACCGTGCGTCGCGGGGGCGCGGTGTCGCGGGTCGTGAAGTCGACCGGCGGCTGGCGACCGTGACCACCGCACCCGTCGCGGCGCTCCCCGTCACCTGCCCCGCAACCACGTGGGCGATGCTCGCCAGGGTGCTCCGCCATCCGTACGACCTCGTCGCGGTGGGAGACGCCATCGTCCGCAGCCCGATGGTCGACACGGACCCGCCACCGCTCGCAACGCCGGAGGACCTCGCCGCCGTCGTCGCCGCTGGGCGCCGGGTCGGCGTCAACGCGCTTCGAGGGGCGCTTCCCCGCATCCGCGACCGCTCCGCATCCCGACCCGAGACCTGGATGCGGCTGACGGTCGTGGATGCGGGGATCCCCGAGCCGCTCCTGAACCACGACGTGTTCGACGACGACGGGGTGTGGCTGGCGAGGGTCGACGGGGCATACCCGCGCGAACGCGTCGCGCTGGAGTACGAGGGCGAGCACCACCTGCTCGATCCCGCCCAGTGGGCCAAGGACCTGCGGCGCTACGAACGGCTGGCCGCGGCGGGATGGCACGTCATCCGGGTGTCGAAGGGCGTGCTGTTCCGTGATCCCGCGGACCTCACTGTCCGGTTGCGCCGCGCGCTCGCCGCCCGCTGAGCCCCGCCGCCCGTCGCCCCGCGCCCCCCGCCCCCGGCCCCGCGCCGTCGCCCTGCGC
>JAEZSU010000316.1 GCA_023421635.1 Actinomycetes bacterium
CCCCCGCGCCCCCCCCCCGCAGGACCCCCGCCCGCGGCCAGCCGGCGCAGGGGTCTTCGCGTGTTCGCCGGGCTACACCTGTGCCGACGGGTCGCTGATGGGCAGGTCGGCGACCTCCGGCTTCCGCCGCCCGAGGGGAATGGTGGTGAGCAGGCCGATGACGAGGGCCGCTACGCCCACCCACGCCGCGACCGAGACGCCCTGCGTCAGCGCCTCCCGTGCCGCATCCGCGATCGCCGCGGTGGCGGGGTCGGCCGCGAGCTTCTCGATGAGTGCCCCCGCGGAGTCGGAGACGCCGTCGACGAGCTTCGAGACGCTGGGATCGGCGGCGATCTGATCGCTCAGCCGTGCCTCGGTGCCCGCGCGGAGCGTCGCGAACAACGCCGTGCCGAGGATCGCGATGCCGAGCGCCGAACCCACCTGGCGAGCGGTGGACTGGGTCGACGACGCCTGGCCGGACTTGTCCAGCGGCACATCCGCGAGGATCAGCTGGGTGAGCTGCGCGGTGGCGAGCCCGACACCCATGCCGTAGAAGAACAGCGGGACGCCGCTCGCCCACGTCGAGGAGTCGGGGCGGACGAGCAGCGCGAGCGCGGCGAGCGACAGGATCTCGAGCACGAGACCGATCCGCACCAGCTGGACGACGCTGAGGCGCTTCGAGAGCGGGCGGACGAGTCCGGTGGCCAGGAACGAGCCGATCGCGAGCGGCAGGAACGCCAGGCCCGCCTGCAGCGCATCCATGCCGAGCGCGTACTGGAACCACAGCGGCAGCGCCAGGATCAACCCGAACTCGCCCATGGAGACCGTCAGGGCCGTGACGTTGCCGTTGCTGAACGTCTTGATCCGGAACAGGGTGACATCCAGCAGGACGGACTTGTTCTTCGCCACGCGCGACCGCTCGCGGAGCACCAGCAGGGCGAGGATCACGATCGCGACGACGAACAGCACCGGGATGATGCTGAACCCGCCCAGGCTCACCGGCGCCGAATCGGTGGCCTCCCACCAGCCGTACGAGCGTCCCTCGATGAGCGCGAAGACGAGCATGCCGAACCCGAGCACGGACACGACCGCGCCGATCCAGTCGGTGAACCTCGCCGTGGCCTGCTCGCGCGACTCCGGGATGCAGATGAGCAGCCCCACGATCACGAGGATGCCGAAAGGCACGTTGATCCAGAACGCCCAGTGCCACGAGAACGCCGTGGTCAGCCACCCGCCGACGACGGGCCCGACGGCCGCCATGGCACCGATCGTGGAACCCCAGACAGCGAACGCGATCCCGCGCTCGGTGCCGCGGAAGGTCGCGTTCAGGAGCGCCAGTGTCGTGGGGAGGATCATCGAGCCGCCGACGCCCTGCAGGGCCCGCGCGGCGATGAGGAAGGTGCCGGTCGGCGCGAAGGCGCAGAGCACGCTCGCACCCACGAAGATCACCAGGCCGATCACGAGCACCCGGCGTCGGCCGAGCCGATCGCTCATGGTGCCCCAGATCATCAGGAGCGCTGCGAACACCAGCGTGTAGACCTCCTGCACCCACTGCACCTGGGTGGTGGTCATCTCGAGCGACTCGATGATGGCCGGTGTGGCGACGGACACGATCGTCGCGTCCATGATGATGAGGGCGACTCCCACGGAGATCGCCGCGAGCCCCCACCACCGCAGGCGGTGGAAGCGTTCGGTATCGGCATTCATGAGGAGTGATTGTACGCTCGTTGCCGACAGTCTGTCGGTATCTTTCGGCCCCATTTCTGGACGCGTCGTGGCGGGCCCCCTAGCCTCGGGATATGACCGACGACGCCGCCACGATCCTCGCCCGCGTGCGCGACCAGGAACAGGAACTCGTCTTCGATCGCTTCGACCTGCGGGATGCGTGGACGCTCGGTTCCCGCATGCGCGCGGCAGCGCTCGACGCAGGGCTCCCCGTGGTCATCGGCATCACGCTGGGGGAGGCGCGTGTCTTCCACTCCGCGCTCCCGGGATCGAGCGCGGACAACGACGGGTGGCTCGAGCGGAAGATGCGCACCGCGCGTCGTTTCGGGCGCTCGTCGTACGGCGTCGGACTCTCGTTCCGCGCCAAGGGTGGGGACTTCGACACGGATGCGCGCTTGGACCGGACGGAGTACGCCGCCCACGGCGGCGTGTTCCCCATCACCGTCGCGGGCGTGGGGATGGTGGGCGCCGTGGGGGTGTCCGGCTTGCCGCAGGCGGCGGACCACGCCTTCGTGGTCGAGCAGCTGCGCGCGTTCCTCGCTGCCGACTGACGGTGCCGACGGGCTCAGCCGGCTTTGCTGACGCGAGCCATCGCGTCGGCGAACCCGTCGAGCACGAGATCGAGCCCGTACTCGAACTCGTCCGCGTCATCCTGCTCGCGGAGCACCGGCTTGATCGTCCTGGCGAGTGGGAGGAGCTTCTGCGTCGCGAACGACGCGAGGGAGTCGTCGGCGTATTCGGGTGGCGTGAGATGCACGCTGAAGTGCTCGCCGAGCTCGAGGTCGAGGCTGCCGAGGGTGTATGCAGCCACCGCGCGATAGCAGCGCGCCGTGCTCAGCTCGTCGAATCCCGCGCGGCGGAGGGAGCGGTAGCTGACCTCGACGAACGCCATCGCGTCGGGTGTCCGCGGGGGGAACCGGTGGATCAGGACGGCCGCATTCCGATGGCGGAGCGCGACCTTCCGCAGCGCACGCATCGTGCCGCGAATCGCATCCCGCCACTGCGCGTCCTCCGGCGGTGTCGCGACCTCCGCGAGCAGGAGCTGGGCAGCGCCGTCGAGAACGGCCTCCTTGTCCGGGAAGTAGGTGTAGATCGACATCGGGGCCGTCCCGAGGTGCCGGGCGAGCCGCCGCATGCTCAGCGCGTCGATACCGTCCGCGTCGATGAGATCGAGCGCAGCCTGCGCGATCCCGCGCTCAGTGAGTCTCCCGACCATGCGATCCTCCTAGGGGCACTGGACGACCTCCGGGTCGAGCGGCACTGATCTCGCCGCCATCGTCGCGTCCGTCTGGCAGGATTGCTTGCCGGCGTCGGTCCAGCGCACACACCAGTGCAGATACTGTCCCTGACCGTCGCGCTCGTCCGAGAGAAGCAGGAACGATGGTCATCCAGGTCCGGGATCTCCATGTGTCGTACGGGAGGTTCGAGGCCGTCAAAGGCATCTCCTTCGACGTCGACGCGGGCTCCGTGTTCGCCCTGCTCGGTGCGAACGGCGCCGGCAAATCGACGACGATCGGATGCCTGACGACCACCGTCGTCCCGACCTCGGGCACCGCCACCGTCGGCGGCGACGACGTGGTCACCGGGAGGACGAAGGTGCGCCGGCGGGTGGGCGTCGTCTTCCAGGACGCGCTGCTCGACCCCATCCTCCGGGTGCAGGAGAACCTGCGCTCACGCGCTGCGCTGTACGGCATCCCCGGGAAGGTCGCGAAGGGACGCATCGACGAACTCAGCGCTCGACTCGGTCTCGACGAGTTCATCGACAAGCGCTACGGCATGCTCTCCGGCGGACAGAAGCGACGCGCGGACATCGCCCGCGCGCTGATCCACGACCCCTCGATCCTCTTCCTCGACGAACCCACCGCGGGGCTCGACCCGCACTCGCGCGAGCAGATCTGGGCCACCATCGACGGGCTCCGGACCGCCAACGGCATGACGGTGTTCCTCACGACGCACTACATGGAGGAGACGGAGCGGGCCAGCGACGTGCACATCATGGACCACGGGCTGATCGTCGCCGCCGGCACCCCGGCACAGTTGCGCGAACGCTACTCGTCCAGCATCCTCACCCTGCGCGGCGATCTGCCGGTCCTCGAGGCCGAGATCGCCCGCGCGGGCCTGAACGGCACCGTCTCCCACGGCGACCTGCTCGTGCGCGTGGAATCGGCGCAGCAAGCCCGAGCCGTGCTCGCGACGAGTTCCGCCCGCGACTTCGAGATGCGGCACGGCACCATGGACGACGTGTTCCTCGCCGTCACCAAGGAGGTCGGCGAATGAAGGACACGCTCGCGTTCACGAGGCGGAACCTCTCGGTCTTCTTCCGCGACCGCACGCAGGTGAGCCTGGCGCTGCTGTCCGCGCTCATCCTCCTCGCCATCTACGGGCTGTTCCTCGGCAACCTGCAGGTCGACGCGCTCAAGGCGGCGCTGCCGAACGCGGACACCGCCGATGTCCAGTGGTTCGTCAACACCTGGGTGCTGGCCGGCACGACGATGATCACCACCGTGACCGCATCGATCGCGGGCATCGCCACGTTCGTCGAGGACCGCGCCTCGGGCCGGTTCAAGGACTTCGTGGTCACACCCGTGCACCGCAGCTCCCTCACGCTGGGATACCTCGCCGCGACCTTCGTGATCGCGTTCGCGCTCACCCTCGTGGTGCTCCTGGTCGGGCAGGTCTACCTGCTCACGCAGGGACAGTCGACCATGGATGCGGGCCAGCTCGCGGCCGCCGTGGGCTACTGCGCGCTCAGCTGCGCGGCCTTCTCAGCCCTCGCCAGCTTCATCGTGTCGTTCGTGCGCAGCTCCGGCGCCTACTCGAGCCTCGCCACCATCGTGGGCACGGCGATCGGTTTCCTCGCCGGCGCGTACATCACCCCCGGGCTCCTCCCGGAGGGCGTCGCGACCACGCTCGCCGCACTGCCGTTCATGCACGCCGCGATGCTCGTCCGCATCCCGTTCACGGCCGATGCGCTCTCGGCGCTCACCGATGGGCAGGCCGAGGCGATCGAATCGCTGTCGGAGACCTACGGCATCACGTCGAGCGTGAACGATCTGGTGATCAGCCCCGCGATCGCCATGGGCTCGCTCGTGGTCGTCGCCGCGCTGTTCACCGTGCTCGGCGGCTGGCGCGTGTCCCGCACCATCCGCTGAGCCGTGTCGGCGGCGTCAGTGGTCGCCGCCGACGAGCTTGAGTCCGATGACGCAGCCGACGAGACCGAGGATCAGCAGCACCTTCACCAGTGAGAAGCCCTCGCCCCCGAACACCATGGCGGAGAGCACCGTGAGGGCGGCGCCGATGCCGACCCAGACGGCGTACGCGGTGCCCACGCTGATCTCACGCATGGCGAAGGCGAGGCCGGCCATGCTCGCCGCGAGCGAGACGCCGAACACGACGGTCGGCCAGAGCCGGGTGAAGTTCTCCGAGCGGCCGAGCGCGGTGGCCCAGACGGCTTCGAGGATGCCGGACGCGATGAGGATGATCCAGGACATGACTGTGCTCCAGCCAGTCTTGTCGCGTTTCCGGGTACTGGGTGCCCTCGTCCGGCGCGCGGTCGGCGCGTGCCTCCAGGCTATCGAAACGGGCTGTGCACCGCCTGCGCAGCGGTGCGTACGCTGAGCGCGTGGCCACCGCATCCGTCCTCGTCGCCGAGATCCGTGCGGGATTGCGCGCAGCCGCTGACCCGACCAGGGCCGCGGGCCAGCAGGCGTACATGAAGTCCGCGATGCCGTTCCTCGGCGTCCGCGTGCCGGACGCACGGCGGATCGCGCACGTGGCGGCACGGGGCGCCGACGACGCGACGCTGCGAGCGGCGAGCCGCATCCTCTGGGACGACGCGACGCACCGCGAGGAGCGGTACGCGGCGATGGCGTTGCTCGCGCGGATCACCCCGGACCTGTCGCAGCTGCCCGATATCGAGCACATGGTCCGCACCGGGCAGTGGTGGGACATCACCGACGAACTCGCGCACCGGCTCGCCGCGCTGCACGACCGGTTCCCGGCGGAGACCGCGGGGGTCGTGCGGGAGTGGAGCACGGACCCGGACCTGTGGATGCGGCGGATCGCGGTGCTCTCGCAGCTCGGCCGACGCGACCGCCTCGACCCGGCGTTGCTGCAGGCGCTCATCGAACCGAACCGCGACGATCCGGCGTTCTTCATGCGGAAGGCGATCGGGTGGGCGCTTCGTGAGTATGCCCGCGTGGCTCCGGA
>JAEZSU010000324.1 GCA_023421635.1 Actinomycetes bacterium
CGGCGGGGTCCGGGCGGCGCCACGGTGAGGATGCTGCTCAGGCGCCGCCGAGCGCGCTCCGGGTGAGATGCATGAGCGCGGACAGCTGCACCGAGTCGCTGGAGCCGGGCTCGACGGCGTGTCCGTCGAGGGCGCGCAGCGACAGGCCCTGCTTCGCGTCGATGAGCTCGGCGATCTTCGCGTCGATCGTGTGCGCGGCGATGATGCGCCACGCGGTGACCGGCTCGTCCTGGCCGATGCGGTGCACGCGGTCGATCGCCTGCGTCTGCTCGGCCGCGGTCCAGCTGAGCTCGGCGAGTACGACGTTGGATGCGGCCTGCATGTTCACCCCGACGCCCGCCGCGGTCAGCGAGCACACCGCGACCGAGACCTCGGGGTCGTTGTTGAACGCGTCGATCGCGTCCTGGCGGGCGGCCGCGGTCTGGTCGCCGCGGAGCGACACCGTCCGGAGCCCGGCGGCCGCGAAGTGCGCCTCCGCGGCATCCATGACGTCGATGTGCTTCGCGAAGAAGACGACCTTGCCCACCGACCGCTGCAGCTGCACGGTGTAGTCGGCGGCGACGAGCGCCTTCGCCTGACCGATGCGGCGCACCATGGTGAACACGTTCTCGGAGCCGGAGGCTGCGGCCTTGGACTCGTCGAGCTCGTGCTGCGCCACGAGGCGCACGATGTCCTCGTCGAGCTCGCCGGGGGCGAGGCCGCGGTCGCCGCGCGCCTCGATGATGCGGCGGTAGCGGCCCGCGAGCCGCTGCCCGAGCTCGCGCTCGGCCTGGCGGATGGACCGGCCGTACTCGTCGTCGAGCTCCACGGGGAGGTCGGCGATGAGCTTGTCGGGCAGGTCCTTGGCGACATCGGTCTTCCGGCGTCGGACGATGCCCATGGAGATGACGGCGGAGCGCGCCTCCGGGTAGAACGCCTTGTCGGCCGGGGTGAGGCCGGTCGCGTCGAGCTTCTCCATGAGCTCGGCCTCGGGCTTGGTGCCGTTGGTCCAGCCGAGGAAGCGCCAGATCGCGTCGAAGTCCTCGACGTCGTTGATGAGCGGGGTGCCCGTCAGCGCGAGCAGCAGCGGGTCGCTGGTCCGCTCCCGGATGCGCGACGCGAGCGCCAGCACGTTGCGCGAGCGCTGCGAGGTGAGGTTCTTGATGAAGTGGGCCTCGTCGACGACCATGCCCTTCAGGCCGATCTCGCTCAGCCACGACAGGTGCCGGTCGAGCACCTCGTAGTTGACGATGAACACGTCGGCGAACGCGTCGATGTCCTCGCCGTCGCCCTGGATGACGGTGGCCCGACGCTGCGGGGTCCACCGTTCGACCTCTCGCGCCCAGTTCATCTTCACCACGTTGGGGACGACGACCAGCAGGGGGTAGGCGCCGGCCACGGATGCGGCGAGCACCGACTGCGCGGTCTTGCCGAGGCCGGGCTCGTCGGCCAGCAGGAAGGAACGGTGTCCCTCGCGGACGGCCTCGAGGAAGCGGGACTGGTGCGGCATGACCTCGAGCCCCTTGGGCGAGAGGCGGTCGTACTCAGGGACGGGCGGCAGCTCCATGGTGGCCGCTCCCCCGCCGGCACCGGTCTCGAACGCCTTGTAGAGGGGGCCCATGAGCTCCCAGCCGTCCAGCCGGCGACGGGGCGTCTCGGCGGGCGCACGACGGCTGAGGTCGGGTGCGAGGAACGGGTTCGCCATCTGCCTCGCTTCGACCTGGGGCGGCATCACCTGCTTCTCCGCGAGCTGCGGCGGCACGATCGCCGTCGCGGCCTGCGCGGGCGCCGCATCCGTGATGATGAGCTCGTCCGGGGGCAGGTCGGCGCCCGATTCGAGCAGCCAGTCGCGCCGCATCCGCTTCGCCACGGGCGAGGTCGCCTGGTCGACCTCGAGCAGCTGGATCAGCGAGGTGTCGCGGGCGGCGGTCTTCGCCAGGATCGTGGCGACGCCGTCGAGGCGCTTGAGCTGCTCGGCGCGAGAGGCGTCGGTGAGGTCGGCGTCGCCCTTCACCCGTGCGCGCTCTTCGCGCACCAGGAAGGCGATCACCTGGAACTTCACCCGGTTCGTGGGGCCGAGCTTGCCGCGCTGGGCCTTCGCTTCGACCTCGCGCACCTTGCGGGCGAGGATGGGGATGAGGGGTGCCTCGTCGTCGCGTCGTGCGGACGAGGTGTGGGTGCGCCGCTGAGTCTTCTTCGCGGCGGGCGCCGTGGTCGGCATGCTCCTCCTGAGCGTGTGAACGGATCACTCCGAGGCCGGAGCCCCACAGGAGAGGGGCCGGCGGATCCCGCGGGCGGCTCGCTGCCGGGACGGACGCGGGGCTGGTCGCCGGGCGCGTCGGCGCGGGAAGGGCGCCGACGGTCGGGTGACCGGGCACCATCCTAGCGCAGCGGACCGAGCTCCCTCACCCCCAGAGCGTGGCGGCGATGTCCTGCGTGTACCCGTCCGGCTCCGAGCCGACCCAGGCGGTCGCGATCCATCCGTCCCCACGCAGGAAGTGGGTCTCCCCCTGCGTGACCAGGTTGTTGTCGAAGTCGACGCTCTGCGACTGGATCCGGCAGATGGTGCCGCCGGCGTCGTCTTCGCAGCCGAAGCCGTTCTCCGTGAGGGCGTTCCAGACGGCGACAGCCTGATCCGGGGTCACCACCGTGATGTTCGTCGCGAATCCGTCCTCTCCCGGCGCACCCCAGGTGCAGCGGAGGGTCGGGGCCCCCGACTCGATGATCTCCAGCGGTTCGCCGAGCCGCGTCGCGTAGAGCGTGATGCCGGGATCGTTCATGGGGCCCACCGCCTGGAGCGCCGTCAGCATGTCTGCGGAGTATGCCTGTTCGCACGCGGCCGGCAGGGCGATCTCGTCGCTCGGGCCCGCCGGGGTGGGCGCGGGCGTGGGCGCTGCCGTGGGGGTGGGCGACGTCGAAGGGGCACCGGTGACCGTGACGCCGGGGAACGGCTGCGGCACGCACGCCGCCATCGTGAGTCCGATGACCGCGACGCTTGCGAGCACGGCGAGGGAACGGGCGATGGATGCCGTGGTCACGATTGCCTCCGGAGGTCAAGGGACGTTTCAGCCTATCCGCGCGCCGCCGTCCGTCGCGGCGACCCACCGGTGCGAGGGGAGGCGCGCACCGGGGCGGCCTGGTGCCCCGCCAGGACGGTCCGCCGTAGGCTTGGAGGATGCCGCAGATCACCGAAGCACAGCTCGCAGCCACGATCGACCACGCGATCCTCGCGCCGAACCTCACCCGCGCGGACGTCGACGCCCAGCTCGCGATCGCCCGCGAGTGGAAGGTCTTCAGCGTCTGCGTGCGCCCCTCCGACATCGCCTACGCCGTGGCGCGCCTCGAGCGCTCGGACGTCGCGGTGGGCACCGTCATCGGCTTCCCCCACGGCACCACCTCCACCGCCGCGAAGGTGGCCGAGGTCCGGCAGGCGATCGCCGACGGCGCCACCGAGCTGGACATGGTCGTGAACATCGGCTGGCTCCGTTCCGGCCTCGACGACGCCGTGGTCGAGGACATCCGCGCCGTCAAGGACGCCGCCGGATCGCTCATCGTGAAGGTGATCCTGGAGACCGCGTACCTCGACGACGAGCAGATCGCCCGTGGCAGCCGGCTCACCGAGCAGGGCGGCGCCGACTTCGTGAAGACCTCGACCGGGTTCGCCGGCGGCGGCGCGACGGTCGAGCACGTGAAGCTCATGCGTGCGAACGTCGGGCCGGCCGTGCAGGTCAAGGCGTCCGGCGGCGTCCGGGGGCTCGCGACCGCGCTCGAGATGCTGGATGCGGGCGCCACCCGGCTCGGCACCAGCGGCAGCGCCACCATCCTCGGGGAACTGCGCACCGTGCTCGCCGGCGGCGAGTCCTCCGGCGCCATCGACACCTCGTCCTACTGAGCGCCCCGCGGCGCGCTGCCACCTGAGCGCGAAGGCGCCTCGTTCAGGTGGCAGGTGCCGCGGGATGCTGCGTCGCGAAGCCGCAGCATCCG
>JAEZSU010000337.1 GCA_023421635.1 Actinomycetes bacterium
AGTGGCCGACGAGGTGCCCTTCGACGTCGTCGGCGGGCTTGCGGATGAGGAACGCGCCGAGGATGGTCGGGATCGCGACGATCGCCGCGAACAGGAACGATCCGCGCGCACCGGCGGCCCACGCCGCGGCGTCGGACGCCCCGGCCAGCTCCGCCGCCACATAGCCGGCGTTCACGATCGTGATCATCACGGCGATGCCGGCGGCGCCCGCCACCTGCTGCACCGTGCTCACGACGGCCGAACCGTGCGAGTTCAGGTGCGGGGGGAGCGCCCCGAGGGACGCGGTGAACAGCGGAGTGAACGACATCGCGAGACCGAGCGAGAGCAGGGTCTGCACGATCAGCAGCTCCCAGATCGGGGTGGTCTCGGTGAGCGACGTGAACAGCCACAGCAGCGCCACGCTGAGGATCGAACCGGGCACCAGCAGCACCCGGGTGCCCCATCGGTCGTAGATGCGGCCGATGAGCGGGCCCGCGAAGCCCATCGCGAGCGAACCCGGCAACACGACCAGGCCCGCCTCCAGCGCCGTCATGCCGGCTGCGTTCTGCATGTACAGCGGCAGCACGGTGATCGTGCCGAAGAACGCGAGCGAGAGCACCGCGAAGTGGGCGACCGACAACGAGAAGTTGCCGGAGCGGAACACCCGCATGTCCAG
The DNA here is from genome assembly GCA_023421635.1 of Actinomycetes bacterium. Classification (GTDB taxonomy): domain Bacteria; phylum Actinomycetota; class Actinomycetes; order Actinomycetales; family Microbacteriaceae; genus Microbacterium. Next base: position 656 of record JAEZSU010000337.1, read on the forward strand.
CAGGGCGCGGTCGTCCCGCTGCAGCAGCAGCTGACGCCACACGAAGAGCGCCAGCGCGAGCACGCCGACCGACAGCGACACGACGAGGGTCGTGGTCGCCATGGCCTCCGCGCCCGCGTCGTGGGCGCCGGCCACCGTCTCGGCGCCGCCGATCCGGCTCAGCCCGAACACGAGGCCGCCGAAGCCGAACGCGGAGAGGATCACCGAAGCCACGTCGATGCGCACGCGCTTCTGCTCCCCGACGTTGTGGATCCACCGGCCGCCGACGAACAGCGCGATGAGCGCGAACGGCAGCACGATGCCGAAGATCCAGCGCCAGCCGAGGGTGTCGAGCACGAACCCCGACATGGTGGGGCCGATGGCGGGCGCGAGCGCCATGACGATGCTCACGCGGCCCATCATCCGTCCGCGCTCCTGCGGCGCGACGACCGACATGATCGTGGTCATCAGCAGCGGCATCATGATCGCCGTGCCTGCGGCCTGCACGACGCGTGCGCCGACGAGCATCTCGAACCCGGGGGAGAGGAGGGCGATCAGGGTGCCGGTGGAGAACAGGGTCATCGCGGCGATGAACACCGCCCTGGTGCCGAAGCGCTGCAGCAGGAAGCCGGTGATCGGGATGACGACGGCCATGGTCAGCATGAACGCGGTGGTCAGCCACTGCGCCGCGACCGCGGTGATGTCCAGGTCGGTGATGAGGTGCGGGATCGCGACACCCATGGTCGTCTCGTTGAGGATCGCGACGAACGCGGCGCCGAGCAGCAGCCAGATCACCCGGTTGTCGTTCTTCGGCAGCGGGGTCGAACCGGTCGTCGTGGGCACGGACCCGGTCACAGGGGCGGCGTCAGGCATCGGCGTCTCCAAGGAAGCGGGGGTGGGTGCGCCGGAACCGGCGACTCACCAGCCTAACGGCCACCATCGACGCCGCATTCCCGATCCGCGGGTGCGACTCTGCGATCATTCGAGCATGAGCGATCGATTCGGGCCCTCGCCCGTTCTCGTGCGGAGTGTGACGGCACTCGTCCTCGGTGCCGCGGCGGCGGCCCTCGTCATCCCGGTCCTCGGCGTCCCGGCCGGCCTGTTGTCAGGGTGGACCGTGTTCTCGGCGGTCGAGGTGACCTGGGTGATGGTGCGGATCTGGCCGCTGGATGCGGCACAGACCCGCGCCCACGCACTCCGCGAGGACCCGGGGCGTTCCACCGCGCGATTCGTCGCACTCATCGGCTCGCTCGCCAGCCTCGGCGGCATCGCCCTCGTGCTGCTGCAGAGCGAGGATATCCGCCGCGTCGAGTCCGTCGTGCTGGCAGCCGTCGCGGTTGCGGGTGCCGCCGCATCCTGGGCCATCATCCAGGTCGACTTCCTGCTGCGCCTCGCCGCGCAGTACTACGCCGACCCGGTCGGGGGCGTCGACTTCGCGGGCACCGAGGAGCCGCGGTACAGCGACTTCGCCTACATCGCCTTCACGGTCGGCATCACCTACGGCGTCACCGACACGACCGTCGACCGCAACGAGGTGCGTCGGATGGTGGTGGGGCAGTCCCTGCTCGCCTACCTCTTCGGGGCGGTGATCCTCGCCACCATCATCAGCCTCGTGACGGGCCTCTGACGCTCAGGCCCCCGCCGCTCAGCCGGCGTCCGGACGGGGTTCGTCCTCGTCCCAGTCCTCGGAGCCGATGGCGTCGGTCGGCTCCGGCTCGCTGATGCCGCGGAACACGATCTCGTCGGGGGTGATGAGGTCGTCCACGTTCTGCTTCTTCAGGTCCTCGAGGGCGTCGTTGCGAAGCGGCTCGGGCGTGTCGGAGGTGCTCATGACGACACCCTAACGCCGGGCTCGCAGCGGCGCCGGGGGTCTTGCGCGCACCTAGGCTGAGGCGCATGAGCATGAGCGGACCTCCCACGCAGGCGGCCACGTTCCGCGGCGTGAACATCGAGGCGCAGCGCCGTGCGAACGCCCAGGCGCCGCGCATCCCGGATCTCGGCCGTCGCGTCCGGCGACTCTTCCAGCCCTACCGAGGCCGGCTCGCGATCACCGCGATCCTCGTCGTCGCCGGGGCGGGGATCGCCGTCATCCCGCCGCTCATCGTGCAGCGCGTGTTCGACGACGCGCTGTTCCCCACGGACGGCGGCGGCGTCGACCTGGGCCTGCTCGCCCGCCTGGTGGCCCTCATGATCGGCCTGTTCCTGCTCTCGGCCGCCGTCAACGTGCTGCAGACCTGGCTCACCTCCACGGTCGGCAACCGGGTCACCGGCGACCTGCGCGTGCGCCTGTTCGACCACCTGCAGGCGATGGAGCTCGGTTTCTTCGCCCGCACGCGCACCGGCGTCATCCAGTCCCGGCTGCAGAACGACGTCGGTGCGGTCTCCGACGTCCTCACCAACACCGTCACCAGCATCCTCGGCAACAGCGTCACCGTGCTCGCCTCGCTCGTGGCGATGGTCATCATCGACTGGCGGCTCACGCTCATCGCCGTGTTCCTCATGCCGATCCTCGCGGTCGTGCAGCGACGGGTCGGGCAGGTGCGCGCCCGGATCGCCGGGCAGACGCAGGAATCGCTGTCCGAGCTCAGCGCGATCACCCAGGAGAGCCTGAGCGTGTCCGGGATCCTCCTCGCGAAGTCGTTCAACCGTCAGGCCGACGAGTCGGAGCGGTACCGGGCCGAGAACCGCAACCAGGTCGTCCTGCAGGTGCGCCGCGCGATGAGCGGCCAGGGATTCTTCGCCGTGGTCGGCGTACTGATGGCATCCGTCCCCGCCGTGATCTACCTGGTCTCCGGCTGGCTCATGACCGGCGGCGCCGACGCGATCACTGCCGGCACGATCGTCGCATTCACGACAGTGCAGGCGCGCCTGCTGATGCCGCTCATGGGGCTCATGCGAGTCGCCCTCGACCTGCAGACCTCGTCCGCCGTGTTCGCCCGTATCTTCGAGTACCTCGACCTGCAGCCCGCGATCGTCGACAGGCCGGGTGCGAAGACGGTGGCCGAGGCGCCCGGCCCGCTCGGGCAGGTCGAGTTCCGCGAGGTCGGCTTCCGCTACCCGAACGCCTCGGAGCTCCTCCCCGCCACGCTCACCGACATCTCGTTCACGGCGGAACCCGGGCAGCACGTCGCCTTCGTCGGGCCGAGCGGCGCCGGCAAGACGACGATCCTCTACCTCGCCCCCCGGCTCTACGAGGCGACGAGCGGGCAGGTGCTGTTCGCCGGCGCGGACGTGCGCGACCTCGCCGCCGGGTCGATCATCGACCACATCGGCATCGTCACGCAGGAGACATACCTGTTCCACGCCACCATCGCCGAGAACCTGCGTTACGCGAAGCCCGACGCGACCGACGCGGAGCTGGAGGAGGTGTGCCGCGCCGCGAGCATCCACCACGTGATCGCGGGGTTCGAGCACGGCTACGACACCGTCGTCGGCGAGCGCGGCTACCGGCTCTCGGGCGGGGAGAAGCAGCGGATCGCGATCGCGAGGGTGCTGCTGAAGGACCCGCCGGTGCTGCTGCTCGACGAGGCGACCTCGGCGCTCGACACGGTCTCCGAGCGGGTCGTGCAAGAGGCGCTGGATGCGGCGGCGCGCGGCCGCACCACGATCTCGATCGCGCACCGGCTCTCGACCGTCATCGGCGCCGACGTCATCCACGTGGTCGACGCGGGCCGCATCGTCGAGTCCGGCACCCATGCCGAGCTGCTGGCGTCCGGCGGGCTCTACGCGGACCTCGCCGCGCAGCAGCTCGCCGCATCCCGGGTCGTGGCGGACGAGGAGCGCGACCGACAGCAGTCGTGACCCGCGGGGGTCACCACAGGAGCGCCGCCGACAGGAGCGGCGGCTGCGGCACGGATGCGGCGTCCGGTCGCGACGCGAGCGCGCGCGCGAACGCCCCCACGAGGCGGCGGTACTCGGGGTCGGGGTGGGCGGCGGCGATGCCCGCGAGCCGTGGGAGGTCCATGCCGAGGATGAGGTCGACGCGGGAGGCGGCGGCGCGGGGCCGGTCCGCTGCATCCAGCACCGCCAGTCCCTCCGCCATCGCGGTCAGGCAGTCCCGGAGCACGTCGAGCCGCTCCTCGTACTGGGTGATCGAGGTGCCCTCGGCGCGTTCGCGCCACTGCACCACCACGTCGGCGAGCACGTCGAACCTCCGGGCGCGGGTGTACATGAGCTGCGCGACCACCTGGTCTTCGTAGAAGCGGTCCTCCGGGAACCGCAGCCGATGCGCCCGCCAGAACGTGGTGCGCGACACCTTCGACCAGGCCACGATGTTCCCGGTCGCGTGCGGATGCTCGTCGAGCGTGGTGCCCACCCGAGCCGGGTCGGTGGCCGCTCGCACCCACGGCTGCACCTCGCCGGCGGCGTACCCGCCCACCCCGTCCGGCCGCAGCCGCACGTAGGCACCCGCCACGAAGTCGCTGCCGCTCGCGTCGAGGGTCGACACCATGCGCTCCAGCGCATCGGGTACCAGCACGTCGTCGGCGTCGAGGAATCCGAGGAACGGTGTGTCGACCGCATCCAGTCCGGTGTTGCGCGCCGCGCCCAGCCCGCGCCGGTGCGGGTGCTGCACGAACCGGAACCGGGGATCCGCGGCGGCCGCGTCCGCGAACAGCGCCCCGGTCTCGTCGGTGGAGCCGTCGTCGACGAGGACGGCGGTCCAGTCCGGCATGGTCTGCGCCCGGAGGGAGGCCAGCGCCTCGCGCGCGTACGGCGCGACATCGTAGCCGGGGACGATGAGCGTGACGACGGGGGAACGGCTCACGTGGCCGATTGTACGGCGGCGACCGCGTCCGCGACCGCTGCCGCAAGTCCCGCGGCCTCGACCGGCGCGTGCGGGAACGTGAACCGCACCGAGGTCTGCGCCACCTCTGGAGCCACCCCCAATGCGAGGAGCACGTGCGAGGGCTCGTCGCTGCCGGCTGCGCACGCCGACCCGCTCGAGGAGGTCACCCCGCGCCGCTCGAGTTCGAGCAGCACCGCCTCGCCGCTCGTGCCGGCGAACGTGAAGCTCGCCGTACCGGGGAGCCGGTGCACCGGGTCGCCGGTGAGGCGCGCGGCGGGGACGGTCCGCAGCACCTCCGCGACGAACGCGTCGCGCATCGCACCCACCCGCGCGGCGGACTCCGCGCGC
>JAEZSU010000005.1 GCA_023421635.1 Actinomycetes bacterium
CCCGCGGCCGGGGGGGGGGGGGGGGGCCCCGCTGCCGTGCGCCTGGGTGTCGATAGGGTCGCATGATGACCATCGCGCTCCCCCCGATCATCGTCGTGAACTCCGCATCCAGTGCAGGCGGGACGACCATCGCGCGCAAGCTGCAGAACGTCCTGCCCGACGTCCGGCTGCTCCTCGGCGTGGACGCCTTCCTCGACGCACTGCCGGACTGGGCGGTACGCCGGGACGTCGGCATCAGGTTCGCCGCCGACGGCGACATCGATATCGCGCCCGAGTACCACGCCCGCGAAGCCGCCTGGTACCGGATGCTGGCAGAGCTCGCCCGCGACGGACAGCCGCTGATCCTCGACGAGGTCATGCTGGACGGCGGGGCCGGCCAGGACCGCCTTCTCCGGCTCTTCGGCGACGTGGCCAGCGCCTGGGTCGGCGTGCGGTGCGACCCGGATGTGGCCGAAGCGCGGGAGGCGAAGCGTCCCGACCGGGTCGACGGCATGGCCCGCAACCAGGCCGAGCGCGTCCACGGGAGCGTGCGCTATGACGTCGTGGTGGACGGCGGCACCGACGCCCCCGACGACGCGGTCGACGAGATCGTCGCAGCGCTGCTGCGCGCGGCCTGAGCCTTACGCGGCGTTCGCCACCCGCACGCGGAGGTCGCGGGCGAGGTGGTCGCGCTGTTCGATCACGATCCGGCGGAGCGCGGCTGGCGCGTCCTCGTTCGCGGCGAGCCACGCGTCGACGGGAGCCGGCGACTCCGCGGCGGGGAAGAGTCCCCGGACGAGCCGGGCCGCGATCTCGATGCTGCGCGACTCCCAGACGCCGCGGATGCGGGCGAAGTAGTCCTCGTCGAACGCCGCGATGAGGTCACGGCGGCCGCCGGCCCGGACGCCTGCGATCGTCGCGCTGAGGTGGTCGTTCGTCAGCGTCTCGTCCGCCCACGCCTCCTGCCATGCCGCGGCACGCACAGCCGGGTCCGGGCGCGCGGCCAGTACCGTCCGGTATGCCGTGCGCCCCCTGGAGCTCGGATCGCGGGTGAGTTCCGCATCCGCGTCCTCGGTGGCGGCGTGGCCGGTCGCCGACAGCGCGGCGAGCCAGGACCACCGCAGCTCGGGGTCGAGCGTGAGCCCGTCGGGGGCGGGGGTGTCGCCTGCGAGCATGCCGCGCAGCTCGGTCGCGTACGCGTCGTCGAAGGCCGCCGCGGCACCGACGGCGCGGGCCCAGGCGAGCTGGGCATCGCTCCCGGCGTCCGCCTGCCACAGCTGCGCCCACGCCGTGCCGAGCCACAGCCGGCGTTCGGTCTCGCGGCGAGCTTCGGGGACGTAGTGGCCGACCGCGAACGAGGTGTTGGCGAGGATGTCGGCGCGGAGCGCCGAGTGCGTCTCAGCCCCGGCGTGACGGCGGACGATCTCGAGGTAGCGTGCGACCGGCAGCTCGCCGTCCCGGGTGGCGTTCCAGAGTGCCGACCACGCGAGCCCACGGGTGAGCGCGTCCTCGATCGTGGACAGCGCAGCGGTGACGGCATCGACGGATGCGGCATCCAGGCGCACCTTCGCGTAGGTGAGGTCGCCGTTGTTCGGCAGCACGAGGTCGCCCGCGGCGAGCGTGAGCGGGGTCGACGCCGACACGATGTCCACGTCCGTCGCGCCGGTGCGCACGAGCGCGCCGTCCGTGAGCGCGAAGGTTCCCACACGCAGCCGGTGCGGTCGCGGATCCGACTGCACCAGCGTCGCCGTGCCGCGGTCGCGGTCCACGCGGATCGTGGACACCCCGGTGGTCTCCAGCCATGCCCGCGACCAGGCGCGCACGTCCCGGCCGGACGCGTCGGCGAGGTGGCGGAGCAGGTCGTCGAGGGTGGTGTTGCCGTAGGCGTGGGCGGCGAAGTACCGGCGGGCGCCCTCGAAGAACGCATCCTCGCCGACGAAGGCGACGAGTTGCTTGAGCACCGACGCGCCCTTCGCATACGTGATGCCGTCGAAGTTCAGCTTCGCGGCCTCGAGGTCCGGGATGTCGGCGACGATCGGATGCGTCGTCGGCAGCTGGTCCTGCTGGTAGGCCCAGGCCTTCCGGCGCGTGGCGAAGGTCACCCAGGCGTCGGAGAACCGGGTGACGGCGGCGGTCACGTGCGCCCCCATGTAGTCGGCGAACGACTCCTTCAGCCACAGGTCGTCCCACCAGCGCATCGTCACGAGGTCGCCGAACCACATGTGCGCCATCTCGTGCAGGATCGTGTTCGCGCGCGCCTCGTGCTGTGCGACCGTGGACGCGCCGCGGAACACGTAGGCCTCCGTGAAGGTCACGAGCCCAGGGTTCTCCATCGCGCCGATGTTGTACTCGGGCACGAAGATCTGGTCGTACTTGCCCCACGGGTACGGGAAGGCGAACGCCTCCGTGAAGAAGTCGAGCCCCTTGCCGGTGATCTCGAGGATCTCGTCCGCATCCAGGTGCTCGGCGAGGGAGGCTCGGCACAGCACGCCGAGCGCGACCGTCTGCTCCCCTCGACGCCACTCCCCCTCGACGCGGTGGTACGGGCCCGCCGCGACGGCGGTGATGTAACTGGACAGCGGGGGCGTCGGTGCGAACTCGACCCGCTGCGCCTCGCCTGCCACCGAGGTCGACACGGCGGGCCGGTTCGACAGCACCCGCCAGCCGGCCGGCGCCGTGACGACGAACGTCCAGCGCGCCTTCATGTCCGGCTGCTCGAAGCACGGCATCACCCGGCGGGCGTCGGCCGGTTCGTCGTGGGTGTACAGGTAGGTCTCACCGTCGACCGGGTCCACGAACCGGTGCATGCCCTCGCCCGATCGGCTGTATGCGGCCCTCGCCGCGATGCGCACGGTCTGCCTGCCCCGAAGACCTGTGAGACGGATGCGGGCGCCGTCCCATTCGACCGGACGCGCAGCGCCGTCGACCTCGACGGCATGAACCGCCTCACCGAGGAAATCGACCCAGGTGTCGGTGCCGCCCGGGGCGAGGGCATCCGTCTCCAGCTCGAACGCGCTGACCGCTGCATAGCCCGACTGCGCAGGATCCGGCGCCGTCGTCAGGTCGAGCTCGACACGGGCGGCATGCACGGTGACGGCGGCCGACCGCGCGGCCGTCTCCTCACGGGTCAGGTTCGCGGTGCTCATCCGTCCATGGTTTCACGGCCGGGCGGACCGTACGCTCAGCGTCGCTGCTCGTCCCGGGTGAACGCCTGGATCATGGGGAGCTCGGTCGTCTGCGCGCCGCGGGCGACCGGGATGCGTGTGCCGAGCACCTGTGCGACCACGTCTTGTGCGATCTTCGCCGGGGTGAGGCCGGCGTCCGCGAGGATCTCCTCACGTGACGCGTGGTCGATGAAGGCGTCCGGCACGCCGAGCTCGTCCACCGCCGTGTCCACCCCCGCCTCGCGGAGCACCTGACGGATGCGGGTGCCAACGCCGCCGACGCGGATGCCGTCCTCGATCGTGATGACGAGCCGGTGCTCGGCGGCCATCTCGACGAGCGAGCGCGGCACCGGGATGACCCAGCGGGGGTCGACGACGGTCGAACCGATCCCCTGGTCCTTGAGCCGCGCGGCGACGTCGACGGCGACGTGCGCCATCGAGCCGATGCCGACGATGAGCACGTCCTTCGCGTCCGCGCGCGTGAGCACGTCGACGCCGTCCGCGGTCCGTTCGATGGCCGGCAACGGTGTCGCGACCGTTCCCTTCGGGTAGCGCACGACCGTGGGCGCGTCGTCGACGAGCACCGCCTCGCGGAGCTCCTCCTGCAGCCGTTCGGCGTCGCGCGGGGCGGCGATGCGGATGCCGGGGACGATCTGGAGCATGGCCAGGTCCCAGATGCCGTGGTGGCTGGGGCCGTCCGGGCCGGTCACGCCGGAGCGGTCCAGCACGAACGTGACCCCGGCACGGTGGAGGGCGACATCCATGAGCATCTGGTCGAACGCGCGGTTCATGAAGGTGGCGTACAGCGCGACGACGGGATGCAGCCCGCCGTACGCGAGGCCGGCCGCCGACGCGACGGCGTGCTGCTCGGCGATACCGACGTCGTAGGTGCGCTCCGGGAACCGCTCCGCGAACGGGAGGAGGCCGGTCGGGCGCAGCATCGCGGCGGTGATCGCGATGACGTCGTG
>JAEZSU010000009.1 GCA_023421635.1 Actinomycetes bacterium
CCGGAGACCGAGATGGTCGCGCAGATCGCGATCGACGCGCTGTCCGCTGCCGCCTCCCCGGCGCCGGTCGCGGTCGATCTCGGCACGGGGTCCGGCGCGATCGCGCTGGCGCTGGCGACCGAGGTCCCGCACGCCGAGGTGTACGCGGCGGAGAACTCGGTGGACGCGTTCATCTGGACCCGCGAGAACTTCACCGCGGTCGGCGCGCCGAACGCGCACCTGGCGTTCATCGACCTCGCCGTGGCGTTCCCCGAGCTCGACGGCCGCGTGTCGGTGGTCGTGTCGAACCCTCCCTACGTCCCGGATGCGGCGATCCCGCGCGATCCGGAGGTGCGCCTGTACGACCCGCCGCAGGCGTTGTACGGCGGCGAGGACGGCCTCGACGTGGTCCGCGTGCTGAGCGATGTCGGGATGCGGTTGCTGCACCCGGGCGGACTGCTGGTCATCGAGCACGCCGAGGTGCAGGGCGCGGCCGTGCGCGAGCTCCTCACCGCCGCCGGGTGGCGCGCCGCCGCGACCCATCGCGACCTCACGCTGCGCGACCGCGCGACGACCGCCGTCCGTCCCTGACGCCCACCTCGGGGCCCTCCGCGCCACCCGGGCGCGTGACCTGCTGCGCGCCGTCCCAGGGGCGGCCCACCCCGGCTGCGTAGAATGACGGGGCCATGTCCTCCCTCTACGACTGCCGCGACGAATCCCAGCTGCTCGCGGGTATGCGCAGTGCGCGTCGCGCGATCAGCCGCGGCGAGCTCATCGTCATGCCCACCGACACCGTGTACGGCATCGCCGCCGACGCGTTCAGCCCCGCCGCGGTCGCGCGGCTGCTGGCGGCCAAGGGCCGCGGGCGTCAGTCGCCCCCGCCCGTGCTCGTCGCCGGGCTCACCACGGTGCGTGCGCTGGTGAGCGACGTCCCCGCCCCGATCGAGGCGCTCGTGGACGCGCACTGGCCGGGGGGCCTCACCGTCGTCCTGCCCGCGCAGCCTTCGCTCTCGTGGGACCTGGGCGACACCGGCGGCACCGTCGCCGTGCGGATGCCCGCCCATCGGCTCGCCCTGGAGCTGCTGGAGGAGACCGGCCCGCTCGCGGTGTCGAGCGCGAACCTCACCGGGCGCCCCGCGGCGGTCAGCATCGGCGAGGCGCAGGAGATGCTGGGGGAGTCGGTCGAGGTGTACCTCGACGACGGCCCCAGTGCGACCGGCGTCCCCTCCACCATCATCGATGCGACCGGCATCGCGCACGGCGGCAGCGGCCACGTCCGGGTGCTCCGACACGGCGTGATCGACCTGGCGCAGCTGCGCGAGGTGCTCGGCGACGCGCTGGCGCCGGACGACGAGACCTCCGGCGCCGCGTGAAGCAGTACCTGATCATCGCCGCGATCACCGCGGTCATCACCTTCGCGCTGTCGTGGGTGGTGTGGAAGGTGGCGCTGCGGTACAAGATCCACCCCCCGATCCGCGAGCGGGACGTGCACAAGACGCCCACGCCGCGACTGGGCGGGGTGGCGATGTTCCTCGGCGTCGCCGCGGCGTTCCTGTTCTCGTCGACGCAGCCGGGCTTCGCCATCATCTGGGCGGACCCGCTGCCGATGCTCGCGGTGCTGGGAGCGACGCTGCTCATCGTGCTGGTAGGCGTCGCGGACGACCTGTGGGACCTCGACTGGATGATCAAGCTGGGCGCGCAGGTGCTCGCCGCAGGCATCATCGTCTGGTTCGGGCAGTTGCAGATCTCGTCCCTCCCGATCGGCGGCATGACGGTCGGGTCGAGCTGGATGAGCTTCGCCCTCACGGTGTTCTCGATCGTGCTGGTCATGAACGCGGTGAACTTCATCGACGGTCTCGACGGACTCGTCGCAGGGGTGTGTCTCCTCTCCAACGGCGTGTTCTTCGTCTACTCGTACCTGCTCGTGCGCGACACCGGCGCCAGCACCTACTTCAACCTGGCCTCGTTCATCGCGGTGGTGCTCATCGGCGCCTGCGTCGGGTTCCTGCCGTTCAACTGGCACCCGGCGAAGATGTTCATGGGGGATGCCGGCGCGCTCATGCTGGGGCTGCTGATGGCGACCTCCGCCGTCGCGATCACCGGCCAGATCCAGCCGGCCATGCTCGACCCGGACCAGCTCGGCCGCTCGCAGCTGCTGGGCGCGTTCATCCCCATCCTGCTGCCGGTGGCAGTGGTGCTGCTGCCGCTGCTGGACTTCGGGCTCGCCGTGGTGCGTCGGCTCCGCGCCGGCAAGTCGCCGTTCTCGCCCGACCGCAAGCACCTGCACCACCGGATGCTGGACATGGGCCACTCCGACCTCGGCGCCGTGCTCATCTTCTACGCCTGGACCGCCGTCATCGGCATGGCGGTGCTGCTCATGTACATCGCGACCCGTGAGGACTGGTACGGCCAGTACTGGATCGGCGTCGCGTTCGGCGTGGTGGGCGTTGCCGCCTGCCTCGTCGTCACCCTGCTCCCCGGCCGCCGCGCTGCGCGGCGCCACCCGACACCCGCACCGGAGACACCGTGACCACCCCCACCACCCCGTCGAGCACCCCGATCCTGCGCACCACCCTCATCTGGTCCGGGGTGGTCACCGCCGCCCTCGCCGTGATCGGCGCGGTCGCCGGCTTCGCGGTCGGCGGCGGATCGGGACTCGCCAGTGCGCTCGCGGGGGTCGTGGTCGCCGCCGTCTTCCTCGCGATCACCTCCGCCAGCATCCTCATCGCCAACCGGTGGTTCGGCGACGCGCTCTACGTGCCGATCTTCTTCGGCGTGGTGCTGGGCGGCTGGCTGCTGAAGATCGTGCTGTTCGTCGTCGCCATGCTGGTGCTGCGCGGGCAGCCGTGGATCGACCCGCCGGTGTTCTTCGTCGCCCTCGTCGTGAGCGTCCTGGCCTCCCTCGCCGTCGACGTGATCGTGCTGCTGCGCATGCGACTGCCGCAGATCACCACCGCCCTCCCGACCGATCCGGAGGAGGGGGAGCGCACAGACGCCCCCTGACCGGCAGTTCGCGGCGTGAAGGAGCCTGGGAGTTTGATAGGGTTGCCTTGCACCCGATCGCAGGCGCTCCGCTCGCTTGCCCGGTCTGTTTCATCGCCCGTCGTCGCAACGGTTGTACCGATGCCCCGAAGCTGGAGCCAGTGCTGTTTACTCAAGCTGCGACCTTGATCGCGAACGCCGAGTCGTCTGACGGCTTCCACGCCCCGTCGATCTGGGAGTTCTTCCCCGATGCCCTCCTGTTCGAGGGCACGCCGTTCGCCATCACGCGAATCAACCTCATCCAGATGCTGGCGACCGTGGTCCTCGTCGTCCTGTTCATCGCCGGCACGCGCCGCATGAAGCTGGTGCCCGGCCGCTTCCAGAGCGTCGTCGAGATGGGCCTGGACTTCGTCCGCGTGAACATCGCCCACGATCTGCTCGGGCGCAAGGACGGCAACCGCTTCCTGCCGATCCTCACCACGATCTTCTTCATGGTGCTGTTCATGAACCTGACGGGTGTCATCCCGTTCCTGAACATCGCCGGCACCAGCGTCATCGCCGTGCCACTGCTGCTGGCCGTGGTGTCCTACGTGATGTTCATCTACGCGGGTGTGAAGAAGAGCCCCGGCAACTTCTTCAAGAACTCCCTCATGCCCTCGGGCGTGCCGTGGCCGCTGTACATCATCATCATCCCGCTCGAGTTCCTCTCGACCTTCATCATCCGCCCGGTCACCCTGACCCTGCGTCTGCTGATGAACATGATCGTCGGTCACCTCATGCTGGTGCTGTTCTTCGCGGCCACCCAGTTCTTCGTGGTCACCCTCAGCGGCTGGTGGACGGCGCTCGGCGTCGGCACCCTCGCCTTCGGTTTCGTCTTCACCCTGTTCGAACTCCTGGTGGCCTTCCTCCAGGCGTACGTCTTCACCATCCTCTCCGCGGTCTACATCCAGCTCGCGGTAGCGGAAGAGCACTGATCGGGACGGCTCCCGCCGCCCCCAACGAAAGGAAAACACCCGTGGACGCAACTACGGTTCTCGCCCAGGTGACCGGCTCCGTCGCGACGATCGGCTACGGTCTCGCCGCCATCGGCCCCGCCATCGGCGTGGGTATCGTCGTCGGCAAGACGATCGAGGGCGTCGCCCGCCAGCCTGAGCTCGCCGGCCGCCTGCAGGTCCTCATGTTCATCGGTATCGCCTTCACCGAGGCCCTCGCGTTCATCGGTATCGCGACCGGCTTCATCTTCGGCGCCTGATCCCTCTCGAGAAAAGTAAGGAGACAGGATGCTGAACGCTCTTGTCATCCGCGCAGCCGAGGAGACCGAGGCGGCGCCCAGTCCGCTGATCCCGGCGGTGTACGACATCGTCTGGTCGGCCGTCTGCTTCGTCGTCATCCTCTTCGTCTTCTGGCGGGTCGTCCTGCCCAAGATGCAGAAGCTGCTCGACGAGCGAGCCGCCGCCATCGAGGGCAACATCGAGAAGGCGGATCTCGCCCAGAAGCAGGCCGAGGCGGCGCTCGAGCAGTACACCGCCCAGCTCGCCGAGGCACGCGCCGAGGCCGGTGAGATCCGTGAGGCCGCCCGTGAGGACGGCAAGAAGATCATCGCCGAGGCCAAGGACGCCGCGACCGCCGAGGCCGCACGCGTCACCGCGCAGGCCAGTGCCCAGATCGAGGCCGAGCGCCAGGCGGCACTGGTGTCGCTGCGCAGCGAGGTCGGCTCGCTCGCACTGGACCTCGCCGGCGGCGTCATCGGGGAGAAGCTCCAGGACGACGCGACCGCGCAGAGCGTGGTCGACCGGTTCCTCGCCGACCTCGAGGCCTCCGAGAAGGCGTCGAAGTAATGGGCAGCGCGACCACGCACGCACTGGGCGCCGCCCACGCGGCCCTGGACGGGACCCCCGGCATCGACCTCGGTGTCGCGGGGGAGCTGTTCGAGGCCGCGCGCGCCCTCGCCGACAACTCGCACCTGCGCGCCGCCCTGGCGGATGCGGCCGCGGCCCCCGAGGCACGGCGTGCCGTGGTCTCCACCGTCTTCGGCGGTGCGCTGACCGCGCCCACGCTGTCGCTGCTCGGCGTCGTCGTCGACCAGCGGTGGTCGTCGGCCGACCACATGGTCGACGGCATCGAGGAGCTCGCGGTGCGCGCGGCGGGGGGGGGGGGGCCCCCCCCCCCCCCCGCGCGG
>JAEZSU010000021.1 GCA_023421635.1 Actinomycetes bacterium
GCTCCGTCCGGTCGCGAGGGTGGCGACGGCGGCGGCGGCGAAGAGCACCGCCCATGCCCCGACGACCGTGCCGTCGGGGAGGGTGACGGTGCGCGGCGGCGCGTCGAGCGCGCACCGCGCACCCTCGGTGAGCGACGGCAGCAGCGAGGGGTAGGCGGCGAGGACGTCGTGCGCCCACCGCACCTGCGCGTCGTCGACGACGGGCGCGCTCGGTGCGGGCGCGGCGAGCCACGTCTTCTCCGCACGCACCATCCGTCGTGGGATGGCCAGGCGCAGGATGTCGCCCGCTCCCCCGGCGGCGCGGTCTGCGACGGCGCGGGCGAGCCGGTAGAGCCGGTCGGGCAGCAGCTGCACCGGCGAGACCACATGGTCGAGGGCGGACAGGGGCCGGTCCGCATCCGCCGCCGCACCGACCTCGACGAGGTAGCCCTCGACGACCCGCCCCGCGGAGCGCAGCGGCACCTTCACCCGGACGCCGGGGCGTGCGGTCTCGGCGAGGTCCGCGGGGATCTCGTAATCGAACAGGCGGTCCAGCTGCGGCAGCGGCGAGTCGACGAGCACGCGCGCGACGCGACGGGCGCTCACGGTGCGCTCAGAGGCCGGCGGCGACCCGGAGGTCGTCCACGCGGTCCAGCCGCTCCCAGGTGAAGTCGGGCAGTTCGCGGCCGAAGTGCCCGTAGGCCGCGGTCTGCGCGTAGATCGGCCGCAGCAGGTCGAGGCTCTCGACGATGGCGGCCGGGCGCAGGTCGAAGACGTCGAGGATCGCCCGGGTGATCGCCTCGTCCGAGACATGGCCGGTGCCGAACGTCTCGACGTAGAGCCCGACCGGCTTCGCCTTGCCGATCGCGTACGCCACCTGCACCTCGAGCCGGTCGGCGAGCCCCGCGGCGACCGCGTTCTTCGCGACCCAGCGCATGGCGTAGGCCGCGGAGCGGTCGACCTTCGAGGGGTCCTTGCCGCTGAACGCGCCACCGCCGTGGCGTGCGGCGCCGCCGTACGTGTCGATGATGATCTTGCGGCCGGTGAGGCCGGCGTCGCCCTTCGGGCCGCCCGTCACGAACGGGCCGGCGGGGTTGATGAAGTACTCGACGCCGGAGAGGTCGAGGCCGGTCTGCGCGAGCACCGGCTCGATGACCTCGGCCTGCACGGCGGCGCGCAGCGCGGTCTGCGAGATGTCGGGGTGGTGCTGGGTCGAGAGGACGACGGTCTCGACGGTCTTCGGCACGGTGCCGTCGTAGCCGAGCGTGACCTGCGTCTTGCCGTCGGGGCGCAGGAACGGCAGCGCGCCGGAACGGCGGGCGTCGGTCAGGCGCTCGGCGATGCGATGCGCGGTCCAGATCGCCATCGGCATGAGCTGCGGCGTCTCGGTGGTGGCGTAGCCGAACATGATGCCCTGGTCGCCCGCGCCCTGCGCGTCGCGGGGGTCGGACGAGCCGTCCTCGCGGTGCTCCAGTGCGGTGTCGACGCCGTGCGCGATGTCGGTGGACTGCTCGCCGATCGAGACGCTCACGCCGCACGAGTCGCCGTCGAACCCGGTGTCGCTCGAGGTGTAGCCGATGCGGTTGACCACCTGGCGGACGATCGTCGGGATGTCGACGTACCCCTCGGTGCGCACCTCGCCGGCCACATGCACGAGTCCCGTGGTGACCAGCGTCTCGACCGCGACGCGGCTGTCGCGGTCGCCGGCCAGCAGCGCATCGAGGATCGAATCCGAGATCTGGTCGCAGATCTTGTCGGGGTGTCCCTCGGTGACGGACTCCGATGTGAACAGGCGCTTCTCGCTCATGGGTGCTCCAGGGTCGGCGGGACGTCCGCCAGTATGCCCGCAGCCCCGGACACCAGGTGCCGGGGCCGCGTGACAACGGTTGAGAAGGGGATCACTCCGCCTGACGCAGGCGCAGCTTGTCCTCGTTGATCTCGTGCAGAGCGATCGTCAGCGGCTTGTCCTCGATGGTCGAGTCGACGAGCGGCCCGACGTTGTCGAAGAGGTTGCCCTCGTGCAGATCCGAGTAGTAGTCGTTGATCTGACGCGCCCGCTTGGATGCGTAGATGACCAGCTGGTACTTGGAGTCGACCTTCTCGAGGAGGCTGTCGATGGGGGGCTCGATGATGCCCTGATTGTTCCCTGCCATGGCGGAACCTCCTGGTTCGGGATGTCGGTGGAGTCGATGGATGCGCATGTCGCCGCGCGACGCGCACAAGTCGGAGCCCAGTCTACCAGTGCCCGGGCACCGGCCGCCCGGCTCAGTGCGCGAGCGCGGCGATCTGGTCGGCCGCCTCTGCCACCTCGTCGTTGACGACGCGGTAGTCGAACTCGTGCTGGGCGGCGAGTTCGCGCTTGGCCGTCTTCAGCCGGCGTGCACGCTCCTCCGCATCCTCGGTCCCCCGGCCGACCAGCCGCTGGACCAGTTCGTCCCAGCTCGGCGGCAGGAGGAACACGAGGGTCGCGTCGGGCGCGGCGCGCCGCACCTGCCGCGCACCCTGCAGGTCGATCTCGAGCAGCACCGTGCGGCCCTCCGCGAGTGCGCGCTCGATCGGCGCGCGCGGCGTGCCGTACCGGTGCGCGTTGTGCACGGTCGCGTACTCGAGCAGCTCCCCCGACGCGATCATGGCGTCGAAGGCCTCGTCGTCGACGAAGTAGTAATGCTCGCCGTCGACCTCA
The DNA here is from genome assembly GCA_023421635.1 of Actinomycetes bacterium. Lineage (GTDB taxonomy): Bacteria > Actinomycetota > Actinomycetes > Actinomycetales > Microbacteriaceae > Microbacterium. The sequence goes on from JAEZSU010000021.1 coordinate 2,663, forward strand.
CCGGGGCGCGGCGCCCTGGTGGTCGCCGACACCGACAGCAGGATCTCGGGGTGGTGCTCCTTGATGTGCGCGGCCACCGTGCCCTTGCCGACCGCGGTGGGGCCGGCGAGGACGAGCAGCCGGCTGCGCGCGGGCCGGGGCTTCGGTTCGGGTGCGCGTTCGTCGAGCCAGGCCAGCAGCGATGCGCGCTGGCGTACCCCGAGGCCGCCGAGCCGTTTGACCGGCGAGATCCCCAGCTGGGTGAGGATGCGGTCGCGCTTGCTCTCGCCGATCGCGGGGAGCGCGGTGAGGAAGTCGGGGACCCGGAGCGTGCCCGCGGGCGACGAGGGGTCGGCCGCGGCGCGGCGGACGACCTCCTGACCGGTGAGCACACGGGTGGTCAGGTCGCGCTTGAGGCTCGCGCGTGCGCGCCGGGCCTCGACGGCCTTGCGGGAGGCGGCGGCACGGTCGACCTCGGGCGGGTGCTGCGCGTCAGCCATGCCGGGCCTCCGTGTAGAGGGCGCGACGTTCGTCGATGCGGGAGCTCAGGGCGACCGGGTCGGGTCCTGCGGAGAGGATGCTGCGGCTCTCGTTCGCGAGGACCGCGCCCGCGTCGTCTCCGAACAGCCGCACGAGGTCGCGGGGCTCCGCTCCCTGCGCACCGAATCCCGGCGCGAGGATCGGCGCGGCCGGGGCGAGACACCCGGGAAGCCCCGCCGCCGCGCGGTCGACGGTCGCGCCGATGACGAAGCCCACCGAGGCGAGCGCCGCATCCGGCTCGTTCGCGCGGGTCCAGGCGGACACGGTCTCGACGACCTCGCCCGCGACCGAGACCGCGTGGCCCTCACCGGCGTGCGGCACGGCGCGCTGCAGGACCCGGCCCTCCGGGTTGCTCGTCGCGGCGAGCACGAACACGCCCTTGCCGTGCGCGCTCGCCAGGGCGAACGTCGCGGCCAGCGCGCCGGCGCCGAGGTACGGGCTGACGGTGACGGCGTCGGCCTCCAGGGGACTCCCCGGTTCCAGCCAGGCGGCCGCGTAGCCGTCCATCGTGGTGCCGATGTCGCCGCGCTTCGCGTCGGCGATGACGATCAGGCCTGCGGCGCGTGCGGCCGCCGTCACGTCCTCGAGCGCGCGGTAACCGGCCGAGCCGAACCGTTCGAAGAAGGCGACCTGCGGCTTGACGACGCCGACGCGGCCGGCCGCAGCGGCGACCACGCGCAGCCCGAAGGTGCGTGCACCATCGGCGGAGACATCGAGGTCCCAGGAACGGAGCAGGTGCTCGTGCGGGTCGATGCCCACGCAGAGCGGGCCGTACGCGGCGCGTGCGGCCAGAAGGGTATCGCCGAATCTCACGCCGCGCCCGCCCGGTCCGCCGCGTACTCCTGCAGGCTGCGCACCTCGAACCCCTCGCGGAGCACCGGCAGCGCGCTGACGGCGGCGCCGAGCACCGCCATCGTGGTGAACAGCGCCTTGTCGCCGGCGACCGCGGCCGCACGGATCTCGTAGCCGGCGGCGCGCGCCGACCCGCCCGACGGCGTGTTCACGACGATGTCGATCTCGCCCGCGTTGATGAGGTCGACGATGTTGCGCTCCCCCGTCTGCTGGGTGGCGGAGTACTTCTCCACGACGTCGACACGGATGCCGTTGCGCGCGAGGATCTCGGCGGTGCCGGCGGTCGCGACGAGCCGGAAGCCGAGCTCTGCCAGCCGGTGGGCCGGCAGGATCACGGCGCGCTTGTCGCTGTCGGCCACGGAGAGGAACACGGTGCCGGAGGCGGGGAGGCCCCCGTAGGCGGCCGCCTGGCTCTTCGCGAACGCGGTCGGGAAGTCCCGGTCGATGCCCATGACCTCACCGGTCGAGCGCATCTCCGGGCCGAGCACGGAGTCCACCGTCGCGCCGTCCGCGGTGCGGAAGCGCTTGAACGGCAGCACCGCCTCCTTGACCGCGACCGGGGCGTCGAGCGGGATGCGGGAGCCGTCCTCGGGCGGCAGCATCCCCTCGTCCTTCAGCTCGGCGATCGTCGCGCCGGCCATGATGCGGGACGCGGCCTTCGCGAGCGGGATGCCGAGCGCCTTGGACACGAAGGGCACCGTGCGGCTGGCGCGCGGGTTGGCCTCGATGACGTAGAGCACGCCCGCGCTCACCGCGAACTGCACGTTCAGCAGGCCTCGGACGCCGACGCCCTGGGCGATCGCGTGCGTCGCCTCGCGGACGCGGTCGATCTCGGTGCGGCCGAGCGACATGGGCGGCAGGGTGCAGCTGGAGTCGCCGGAGTGGATGCCGGCCTCCTCGAGGTGCTCCATGACGCCGCCGATGTACAGCTCGGCGCCGTCGTAGAGCGCGTCGACGTCGATCTCCACGGCGTCGTCGAGGAAGCGGTCGACCAGCAGCGGCTTGCCCTCGCCGATGATCGCCTGGTCCGCGATCCGCACGAAGTAGTCCCGCAGCGCCTCGGTCGAGTACACGATCTCCATGCCGCGGCCGCCGAGCACGAAGCTCGGGCGCACGAGCACCGGGTAGCCGATCTCCTCGGCCACCGCGACGGCGCCCTCGACATCGATCGCGGTGCCGTTGCGCGGCGCGACGAGGCCTGCGTCGTCGAGGAGGCGCGAGAAGAGCTCGCGCTCCTCCGCCAGGTCGATCGCAGCGGGGCTGGTGCCGAGGATGCGGTAGCCCGCCTGCTCGATGCCCTTCGCGAGCCCGAGCGGGGTCTGGCCGCCGAGCTGGCACACCACGCCCAGGATCTCGCCCGACGCCGACTCGGCGTGGAGCACCTCGAGCACGTCCTCGAGCGTCAGCGGCTCGAAGTACAGCCGGTCGCTCGTGTCGTAGTCGGTGGAGACGGTCTCCGGGTTGCAGTTGATCATGACGGTCTCGTAGCCCGCGTCGGACAGCGCGAACGACGCGTGCACGCACGAGTAGTCGAACTCGACGCCCTGGCCGATGCGGTTCGGGCCGGAGCCGATGATGACCACCTTGGTGCGGTCGGACGGGGCGACCTCGGTCTCCGCGTCGTACGAGGAGTAGTGGTACGGGGTCAGCGCCGGGAACTCCCCCGCGCACGTGTCGACGGTCTTGTAGACCGGCCGGATGCCGAGCCCGTGCCGCACGCCGCGGATCTCCGCCTCGCTGTCGCCGCGGAGCTCCGCGAGCTGCGCGTCGCTGAAGCCGTGCTCCTTCGCGATGCGGAGGGTCGCCGCATCCAGTTCCGGCGCGGTGCGGACGAACTCCGCCACGTCGTTGATGAGCGCGATCTGGTCGAGGAACCAGGGGTCGATCTTCGTGGCCTCGAACGCCTGCTCGACCGTCGCGCCCTTGCGCATCGCCTGCTGCAGCACGACGATACGGCCGTCGGTGGGGACCTTCGCGATCTCGAGGAGCTCCTCGACCGACCGGGGCTCCTCGCCCCAGTGGAAGCTGGAGCCGCGCTTCTCGAGCGAGCGGAGCGCCTTCTGCAGCGCGGTGGCGTAGTTGCGGCCGATGGCCATCGCCTCGCCCACGGACTTCATGGTCGTGGTGAGGGTCGCGTCGGCCGCCGGGAACTTCTCGAAGTTGAAGCGCGGCACCTTCACGACGATGTAGTCCAGCGTCGGCTCGAAGCTCGCAGGGGTGACCCTCGTGATGTCGTTCGGGATCTCATCCAGGCGGTAGCCGATGGCGAGCTTCGCGGCGATCTTCGCGATCGGGAAGCCGGTGGCCTTGGAGGCGAGCGCCGACGAGCGCGACACGCGCGGGTTCATCTCGATGACGATGATACGGCCGGTGGCGGGGTCGACGGCGAACTGGATGTTGCAGCCGCCGGTGTCCACGCCCACGGCGCGGATGATGTCGATGCCGATGTCGCGGAGCTTCTGGTACTCCCGGTCCGTCAGGGTCAGGGCCGGGGCCACCGTGATCGAGTCGCCGGTGTGCACGCCGACCGGGTCGACGTTCTCGATGGAGCAGACGACGACCGTGTTGTCGGCGGTGTCGCGCATGAGCTCGAGCTCGTACTCCTTCCAGCCGAGGATGGACTCCTCCAGGAGCACCTCGGTGGTCGGCGAGTCGCGCAGGCCCGCGCCGGCGATCCGGCGGAGGTCCTCCTCGTCGTAGGCGAAGCCCGAGCCGAGCCCGCCCATCGTGAACGACGGACGCACCACGAGCGGGTAGCCGAGCTCCTCCGCGGCGGCGAGGCACTCGTCCATGGTGTGCGCGATGCGGGATGCGGCCACGTCGGCCCCCGCCTCGAGCACGAGCTCCTTGAAGATCTGCCGGTCCTCGCCCTTGCGGATCGCGTCGACCTTGGCGCCGATGAGCTCCACGCCGTACTTCTCCAGGATGCCCTGCTCGTGCAGCGCCATGGCGGCGTTCAGCGCGGTCTGGCCGCCGAGGGTCGGGAGGATCGCGTCCGGCTTCTCCTTGGCGATGATCGTCTCGATCACCTCGGGGGTGATGGGCTCGATGTACGTCGCGTCGGCGAAGTCGGGGTCGGTCATGATCGTCGCAGGGTTGGAGTTGACGAGGATCACGCGCACGCCTTCGCTGCGCAGCACGCGGCAGGCCTGGGTGCCGGAGTAGTCGAACTCGCACGCCTGACCGATGACGATCGGGCCGGAGCCGATGACCAGGACGGAGTTGATGTCTTCGCGCTTCGGCATTACTTCGAGTCCTTCTTGCTGAGGTGGGCCACGACGAGGTCGCGGAAGCGGTCGAACAGGTAGTTGGCGTCGTGGGGGCCGGCCGCGGCCTCCGGGTGGTACTGCACCGAGAACGCCGGGATGTCGATGGCGCGCAGCCCCTCGACGACCTGGTCGTTCAGGCCGACGTGGCTGACCTCGACCTTGCCGTACCCGTGGGGGCTGTCGAAGTCGCCGTCGATCGGCGCCTCGACCGCGAAGCCGTGGTTGTGCGCGGTGATCTCCACGCGTCCGGTCTGCTTGTCGAGGACCGGCTGGTTGATGCCGCGGTGGCCGAAGCTCAGCTTGTAGGTGCCCAGCCCGAGGGCCCGGCCGAACAGCTGGTTGCCGAAGCAGATCCCGAAGTACGGCAGGCCGGCGTCGAGCACCTCACGGAGCACCTCGACCTGTCGGTCGGACGCGGACGGATCGCCCGGCCCGTTGGAGTAGAAGACGGCCACCGGCTCGACGGCGCGGATCTCCTCGAACGTCGCGGACTGCGGCAGCACGTGCACCTCGAACCCGCGTGCGGCGAGGTTGTCGATCGTGGTCTGCTTCACGCCCAGGTCGAGCACGGCGAGGTTGCCGATCCGCTCCCCCTTTGCGGGGGTGACCTCGGCGATGGTGACGGACACCTCGGCGGACAGGTTCTGCCCTGCCATGAGCGGCGCCTCACGGACGATGCGCAGCTGCTCCTCGGCATCCAGGTCCGCTGCCGCGCCGGAGAACACGCCGCCGCGCATGGAGCCGGCGGAGCGGATGTGGCGGGTCACGGCGCGGGTGTCGATACCGCTGATACCGACGATCCCGTCGGCCTCGAGCGCCTCGTCGAGGGACTGCTCGGAGCGCCAGTTGGACACCACGCGCGAGGGGTCGCGGACGATGTAGCCGGCCACCCAGATGCGGCGGGACTCGG
>JAEZSU010000041.1 GCA_023421635.1 Actinomycetes bacterium
CATCCGGCCCACCCCCGTCCACGCGCCGTCGAGGCCGTCGGCGTCGAAGTCGTCGCGGATGCGGGTCTCCGGCGCGGCCTGATCCGGCACCCCATCGGCCTCCGCCTCGGCGAGCACCCGCCCGACACCGGGCGCGAACAGCGGGCGCCCGTCCTCCCACGCGACGGGGACGAGCGACGTTCGGCGGCCGAGGAGGCCACGGCGTCCCTCGACCGGGTGCGTCGCGAGCAGCACCGCCCAGGTGCGGCCATCGGCGTCGTCGACGAGGTCGGCGTGCCCCACCGCGTGGATCGCGGCGCGCTCCCCCAGGTCGCGGTGGGTCAGCCGCGGATTGCCGGGATCCCCGGTGTACGGGCCGGTGATCTCGTCGGCGTAGGCGACGCACACCGCGTGGTCGAGGTCGGTGCCGCCCTCGGCGGCCATCAGCATCCATCCCCCACCGGGCCGCGGCAGGATGTGCGGCCCCTCCGCCCACACCGCGCGGGCGGCGGCGCCGGACCAGATCGGCACGGGGTCGCTGCGGAGCGCGCCGGTGGCGAGGTCGAGCTCGGCGAGCCACACCTCGGTCTGCCCGCGCCACTCCTCGCGCGCGTCGAGACGGGTGCCGCACAGCCACACCCGGTCGCCGTCCACGGTGATCGACGGGTCGAACCCGCCGACCCCGTCGATCCACACGGGGTCGGACCAGGGACCCGCCGGATCGGTCGCGGTCACCAGGAAGTGCCCGGTCCGCCCCGGCCACGACCCGTCGTCGGGACCGACGACGGTGCACACGACCACGAGCGTGTCGCCCACGACCCGGATGCTGGGCGCATACAGCCCGCTCGAAGAGTCGAGCCCGCGCAGGTCGAGCTGCCCCTCGCGGTGGATGGCGTGGCCGACGGGCTCCCAGTCGACGAGGTTCGAACTCGCGTGGATCGGCAGCCCCGGCAGGTACTCGAACGTCGAGGTGACCAGGAGGGTGCGGTCGCCGAACCGGCAGACGCTCGGGTCGGGGTGACATCCGGGCAGGATCGGGTTGCGGTAACGGCCCAAGGCGACTCCTTCGTTGCGGGCGTACGTGATCGGTCAGCGGGGCGGAGCGGTGCTCGCCCGAGGGATGAGGCGGGTGGGCATGCGGACGTGGAGCTGCTCGGGCCGGTCGCCGGACATCAGCGCGAGCACGATCTGCGCAGCGGCCGCGCCGAGCCGCTGCATGGGCTGGCGCACCGTGGTGAGCGCGGTCTCGGCGCGCGAGGCGTCCGGCACGTCGTCGAACCCGACGACGGACAGGTCGGACGGCACGTCGAGCCCGAGCTCCCTCGCCACCCCGACGATGGAGAGCGCGGACAGGTCGTTCGCCGCGAAGATCGCGGTCGGGCGGTCCGGCAGGGTCAGCATCCGCCGCGCCGCATCCCGGGCGACGTCCTCCTCGTATCGCCCGACACCCACCAGCGCCGGGTCGAAGGGGATGCCGGCCTCGGCGAGCGCGGCCCGGTAGCCCGCATCGCGCGCCGCGGCAGAGCGCAGGTCGGGGCGGCCGGCGATGAAGCCGATCCTGCGGTGCCCGAGCCCGATGAGGTAGCGGACCGCCTGCTGCGCACCGCCGTAGCTGTCGGACTCCACGGTCGGCAGATCGCCGCCCCCGGTGTGCGGGTCGACCGCGACGAGCGGCACTTCGGCGGTCACGTTCACCACGGTCGGGGTGACCATGATCGCGCCGTCGATGAGGGTGCCGGAGAGGCGGCTGAGCGAGCGCCGCTCCCAGCCGGCGCCCTGCTGGTGCGATCCGCTGTACGCCATCAGGTCGTACCCGGAATCGGCGAGGCCGCGCGCGACGCCTTTCAGCACCTCGGCGGAGAAGGGCTCGAAATCCGCGACCAGCACGCCGATGACGCCGGTGCGGCGCGAGCGCATGCTGCTCGCGACCAGGCTCGATTCGTAGCCGAGTTCGGCGACGGCGGCCATGACCCGCGCACTCGTCTCCGGCGCGACGCCGTACCGTCCGTTGACGGCTTTCGACACCGTCGCGACCGACACCCCGGCGGCGGCCGCGACGTCGTGGATGGTGGCCCTGCGCGTCATGGGGCATGAGCATAGCGCCATGGAAAAGGATTTCGAAAACGTTTGACACCCTTCGGCCGCATTGCGACACTGGCTCCGATCCGGGCACCGCACCCCGGCTCAGTGCGCGACATCGTGTGTCGAGGCAGAGACGCCTAACTGTCGTGCTCCACCAGAAGCATCCACGGATGCCCTCGATGAAGAGAACAGGTTGGAATCACATGAAAAGCAGGACGATCCTGGCCGGAGCCGCCGTCCTCGCAGCCGGAGCCCTCGCGCTCAGCGGCTGTAGCGGCACCTCCGGTGACAGCGACGGCAAGGTCACGCTGACCTTCTGGCACAACTCCACCACCGGCGACGGCAAGGCCTACTGGGAGGACACCGCCGCGGCGTTCGAGGAAGCGAACCCCAACGTCACGGTCGAGATCCAGTCGGTGCAGAACGAGGAGATGGACGGGAAGCTGCAGACCGCGCTCAACGCGGGCGACGCACCCGACGTCTTCATGGCGCGCGGCGGCGGCAAGCTCGCGGACATCGTGAAGGCCGGCCAGGTGATGGACATCACCGACGGCATCACCTCCGCCTCCAAGGATGCGGTGGGCAACGCCCTCTCGGCGTTCGAGATCGACGGCAAGAACTACGGCATGCCGGTCGCGATCCTCCCCTCCGGCATCTACTACTCGCAGGACCTCTTCACGCAGGGCGGCGTCGCCGCTCCCCCGACGACGATCGACGAGCTGGTCGCGGTCGACACGCAGCTGCGCAGCGCCGGGCTCACCCCGATCGCCGTGGGCGCGAAGGACGCCTGGCCCGCCGCGCACTGGTACTACAACTTCGCGCTGCGCGAGTGCTCGCAGGACGTGCTCAACAAGGCCGCCGAGTCGCGCAGCTTCGACGACCCGTGCTGGCTGACCGCCGGTGAGGACCTGCAGGAGTTCATCGACACCGACCCGTTCAACGAGGGCTTCCTCACCACGCCCGCACAGGGCAGCGCAGGCTCCTCGGCCGGCCTCATCGCCAACCACCAGGCGGCGATGGAGCTCATGGGCGCCTGGAACCCGGGCGTGATCGCCGACCTCACCCCCGACAAGAAGCCGCTTCCCGACCTGAAGTGGTTCCCCTTCCCGGAGGTCCCGGGCGGCAAGGGTGCGCCCGGCGCCATGATGGGCGGCGTCGACGGGTACTCCTGCTGGGTGAACGCGCCGAAGGAGTGCGTCGACTTCCTGAACTTCATCGTCGAGAAGGCGAACCAGGAGGGCTACGCCGACGCGTTCAAGACCCTGCCGGCCTCCACCGAGGCCCAGTCCGTGGTCACCGACCCGGCGCTGCAGGACATCCTCGCCGCCTACAACGAGGCACCGTACGTCTCGGTGTGGCTGGACACCCTCTACGGCCAGAACATCGGCAACGCGCTGAACGTCGCGGTCGTCGACATGTTCGCCGGCAAGGGTTCGGCGCAGGACATCGTCGACGCGGTGAACGCCGCGGCCGCGAAGTCCTGATCGGAGGGACACCGATGGCTTCCGTGCGCGAACACACCGTGCCTGCCGTGGACGTGTCCGGGAGCTCCGTCCCGGCCGGGGGTGGCGTCACGC
>JAEZSU010000180.1 GCA_023421635.1 Actinomycetes bacterium
GTCCGCGACGTCCTGCAGTGTCGCGCGACCGCCGGTGCCCATGCCGGAAGTCTAGACAGCGTGCGCCGCTCAGCCGGTGGGGTCCTGCGTGAAGCGGGTGTCGCCGGTCGGTGCCACGGGTTCGGTCTCGACGCGGTCGACCCGCGCGCCGCCTGGACCGTGCCGCATCCAGGCCACGACCGCGGCCACGGCGTCGTCGGTGCCTTCGAGTTCCGCCTCGACGGATCCGTCGTACCGGTTTCGCACCCACCCGGTGACGCCGTGCTGCTCCGCTGCGCGCGCCGTCGCGTAGCGGAAGCCGACGCCCTGGACGATCCCGGTGACCCGCACCCGTACCCGCTGCATGTCCCCATCCTGCCCCTCCGGAGGACCGCGCAGGGCGGTCAGCGGGGGAGGATCAGCGAGACGCCGAGGGCGACCATCACGACGGCGATCACGGCGTCGAGGACACGCCACGCCCGCGGTGTGGCCAGCCACCGGCTGAGGAAGCGCGCGCCGAGGGCGAGGGAGAAGAACCACAGGATGCTGGCGCCCACCGCGCCGGCGGCGAACCACCACCGCAGCTCGCCGTGCGTGGCCGCGACGGCCCCGAGGAGGAAGACGGTGTCGAGGTACACGTGCGGGTTCAGCCAGGTCAGCGCGAGGCAGGTGAGCACGACGGTCGCTGCGCGCTCCCGCGTGCGGGTGCCTGCCGCCGTGGTGCCTGCCGCGGTGGTGCCGTTCCCGCTCTCCGGGGCGGTCCGCAGCGCCTCCCCGCTCGGCCGCCAGGCGCGCCGGGCGGCGAGCAGGCCGTAGGTCACCAGGAACAGTGCGCCCGCCCACCGCACGACCTCGACGAGCCACGGCACGGCCTGCAGCAGTGCGCCGAGCCCGGAGACCCCCAGGGCGATGAGCGCGGCGTCAGACGCGGCGCAGATCGCGGCGACGAGCAGCACGTGCTCCCGGCGAAGCCCCTGACGCAGCACGAACATGTTCTGCGCGCCGATCGCGACGATGAGCGAGAAGCCGAGGCCGAGGCCGGCGAGGAGGGAACCGAGCACGCTCCGACGGTAGGGGGTCCGGAGGTGAACAGTGAAGCTCAGGATTCTTACGCATCATAAGCTCTGCTCATGGCACTGCTGTCCGGCGACCTCGCCCGTACCCTCGCCGTGGTGGTCGACGAGGGGACGCTGGATGCTGCGGCGCGGCGCCTGCACGTCACGCCGTCCGCGGTCAGCCAGCGTCTGCGGCAGCTCGAGGAGCGGCTCGGCCGGGTGCTGCTGGTGCGCAGCAAGCCGGTGCGCACCACGCCCGCCGGCGACCTCGTCGTCCGCCTCGCCCGCCAGAGCGCGCTCCTCGAGCGCGACACCCTCGAGGCGCTCGGTGGCGCCCCGGGACAGGGACCGGTCAGCATCCCGCTCGCGGTGAACGCCGACTCGATGAGCACCTGGCTCCTGGGAGCCCTGGCGCCGCTCTCCGCCGCCCTGCCGGTCGTGTTCGACCTGCACCGCGACGACCAGGCGTTCACCGCGGACCTGCTCGAGCGCGGCACCGTCATGGCCGCCGTGACCTCGCGGGCGGACCCGGTCGCCGGCTGCCGGGTGCACCCGCTCGGGGTGATGCGCTATCACGCGGTCGCGGCGCCCGCGCTCGCGGCGCGCTGGGGGCTCCCGGGCGGCCTCGAGGGGGCACCGGTCGTCGTGTTCGACCGCAAGGACGATCTGCAGGACCGGTGGCTGCGCGCGCAGGGTGTCGACCCCGCGTCGCCGCCGCGCCACCACGTGCCCGCGTCGCACGCCATCGCCCAAGCGGTGCTCGCCGGCGTCGGCTGGGGGATGTTGCCGGAGCAGCAGGCCGACGCCACGCTCGCCGACGGTCGCCTCGTGCGGCTGGGCGGCGACGCGATGCCGGTGCCCCTGTATTGGCAGCAGTGGAACCTGCGCTCGCCGACGCTCGACGCGGTCGCCGCCGCGGTCTCTGCCGGCGCGGCTGCCGCGCTCAGTCCTCGCTGACCTGCAGCACGGTCTTTCCGCGCGTCCGCCCGGCCTCGATGGCCGCGTGCGCGGCCGCGGCCTCCTCGAGCGGGAAGACGCCGTCGACGAACACCTGGATCGAGCGGGTGTCCAGCAGCCGTGCCAGGGTCGCCAGCGCCTCACCGTCCGGGATCACCCGGTAGGACGTGGCGCGGACCCCGGCCGCCGCGGCGGCCTCCTGGAAGCCCGGCCACGACCCGGTCGGCACGTTGATGTAGAGGCCGCCCGGGCGGAGCACGCCGAGCGAGCGCGTGCCGGTCTCGTCGCCCTTCGCGTTGCCCACGAGGTCGACGACGACATCCATGTCCGACAGCACCTCCTCGAAGCGCTCGGCGGTGCGGTCGACGACCCGCCGCGCCCCGAGCTCGCGCAGCCACGGCGCGTTGTGGGCCGACGCGGTCGTGGTCACCTGCGCGCCGAAGTACGCCGCCAGCTGCACCGCGAAATGGCCGACACCGCCGGCGCCGGCGTGGATCAGCATCCGCTGGCCCTCGTGCGCGTGCGCGGTCTCAACCACGAGCCCCCACGCGGTGAGCGCGGCCAGCGGCACCCCCGCCGCCTCGACATGGGACAGCGTGGCGGGCTTCTGCGCGACCGACTGCGAGGGCACCACGACGTACTCGGCGTACGAGCCGCCGGTCCGCGGGAACGGCACCATCCCGTACACCTCGGTCCCCACGGGCAGCGGATGCGCCTCGTACGGCGTGCGCACGACGACCCCGCTGAAGTCGAACCCGAGGACGGCGGGAGGGGTCAGATGGGCGGACACCCCCGCGCCGCCGCGGGTCTTCGCGTCGATCGGGTTGACGCCGGCGGCGACCACCCGCACCAGCAGCTCGCTGATCACGGGACTCGGGACGGGAGCCTCGGCCAGGTGCAGGACCCCGGGCGCACCCGTGCGGTCGATCTGCGCGACGCGCATGACCTCCGGGACGGGCGGTGCCGCCTCGGCACTGACCGGGGGGACGGATGCGGGACGCAGCGGTCGGGATCGCATCTGAGGCTCCTTCCACGTGCGTGTCGTCGATGGCAGCGCGTGCCCTGGGGTGGCACCCAGTCAAGCGCGACATTGTCTCGCCGGTGTTACGCCGTCACTACGAGGGGGAGTCGCTCGCCGGGTCCTCGTGAGGCGTCTCCGGCTGGGGCACGGCGCCGTCCGCCAGTGCGTGCACCAGGGCGGTGAGCCGCTCCACCGAGCTCAGCGGCCAGTCGCCGACGGCGTCCATCAGCATCCGCTGGTAGGGCTCCCGGGCGGCCGCCATCCGCTCCCGACCGAACGGGGTGAGCTCGATGAGGCGCGCCCGGCCATCCTCCGGATCGGGGGTGCGCGCCACCATGCCCAGCGCCTCGAGCTCCGAGACCTGGCGGCTCACGAGGCCCTTGTCGGCCGGGATGTGCTCGGCCAGGCAGGACTGGGTGACCGGGCCCAGCCTCCCGATGAAGGTGAGGAGCTTGAACGTCGCCGGCAGCATGCCGGGGCTCGCCGTCGCGGCGACCTGCGCGTACACCCGGCGGAACTCGCCCATGAGGTGGGCGAACGCGTCCTCGAGGTCGCGCACCGCGCGGGTGTGCGGTCCGTCCGCGGGCAGGTCGGCGCGGCCGTCGGTCATGCTCACTCCGATCCGCGCTCCGGGCGCCGGTCGGCATCCCCTTCCGAGGGTAGACGGATGCTGCCGGTGCCCGCGAGCGACTCCATCGCCTCGGGGACCGAGACGGTCGCGAGGTCCGCCTCGCTCGCGGCGAGCCGCTCGGAGGTCGTCATGGTCGTGAGCGGCGTGTTCGGCAGGAACACGATCGCCAGCAGGCTGAGCACCGCGAGCGGCACGCCGATCAGGAAGGCGTGCGAGATGCCGGTCGCGTAGATGTCCTCGATGAGGATGCGGAGAGGCTCGGGCATGGCCGACACGGTCGGCAGCGAGCCGGACTGCAGCGCCGCCGCCCACCGGGGGCCCTCCTCGCCGAGGCCCGCGATCGTGGCCGCGAGGTCGCCGGCGCGCTCGGTCATGAGCTCCGTGACGCGGGAGGCGAGGGCCGCGCCCATCACGGCGACGCCGATCGTGCCGCCGAGGCTGCGGAAGAACGTGACACCGGAGCTCGCGACGCCCACCTCGGTGGGCTTCGCGGTGTTCTGCACCACCAGCACGAGGTTCTGCATCGTCATGCCGACGCCCGCGCCGAGCAGGAACATGTAGAGCGAGACGAGCGCGAAGTTCGTGTCGTAGTGGATGGTCGACAGCAGCGCCGACCCAGCGATGAGGAGCACCGCACCGATAATGAGGAACGGCTTCCACCGGCCCCAGCGCGTGATGAGCGCACCGACCACGATCGAGCACAGCAGCAGGCCCGCGATCATGGGGATCGTCATCAGCCCCGCCTCGGTGGGGGTCGCGCCGCGGGCGAGCTGCATGTACTGGCCGAGGTAGACCGAGGCGCCGAACATCGCGATGCCGGTCGAGATCGATGCGATGACCGACAGCGTGAAGGTGGCGTCGCGGAACAGCGTGAGCGGGATGAGCGGCTCCTTCGAGCGCAGCTCCACCACGATGAACAGGGCGGTCGCGACGGCCGCGACGCCCAGCATCCATGCGGTCTCGACGCTCCACCAGTCGAAGCTGTCGCCCGCGAGGGTGATCCAGATGAGCAGCAGCGCCACGGCGGTGGACAGCAGCACGATGCCGAGGTAATCGATCGACACCTTCTGCTTCGCGCGCGGGACGATCTTCAGGGTGCGCTGCACGATGATGAGCGCGGCGACGGCGAAGGGGAGGGCGACGTAGAAGTTCCAGCGCCAGCCCCAGGCGTCGGTGATGACGCCACCGAGGAGGGGGCCGCCGACGGTCGCGACGGCCATCACGGCGCCGAACAGGCCCATGTACCGGCCGCGCTCGCGCGGGCTGATGATGTCGGCCATGAGCACCTGGCTGAGGGCGGCGAGCCCGCCGGCGCCGATGCCCTGCACGGCGCGGCAGGCGATCAGCATCCCGGGGTCCTGCGAGAACCCGGCGACGGCGGTGGCGACCACGAAGATGACGATCGCGAGCTGGAACAGCACCTTGCGGTTGAACAGGTCGGCGAGCTTTCCCCAGATCGGGGTCGAGATCGCGGTCGTCAGGAGCGTGGAGGTCACGACCCAGGTGAAGGCGCTCTGGTCGCCGTCGAGGTCGTGGATGATCACGGGCAGCGACGTCGAGACGACGGTCGAGGCGAGCATCGAGACGAACATGCCGAGCAGCAGCCCGGACAGCGCCTCGAGCACCCGGCGCCGCGACATGGTCGGCGCGGCGGCGGAGGGAGAGGTCATGGAGGTCCTTACACGTGGCCGTCCGAGCGGACGGTTGACGTACATCAAAAGTTGAGAAGCATCAACTATATGCATCGTCGTTGATCCCCGTCAACGACTTCCCCCTGTCGGCGGGCAGCCTCGTGTGGCGGCGTCGCGTCTGTGGAGACACCCCTCACCCCCCGTCGACTTGCCCTCTATGTACGCCGCAGGGGGTGCGTGGCGTACATAGAGGGCAAGTC
>JAEZSU010000183.1 GCA_023421635.1 Actinomycetes bacterium
GAAGGCGGGGAGGTAGTGCTCGGGACGGATGTCGGGATAGGGCGGGAGCCCGTAGGGGAGCGGTGACGCGGTGAGCAGAGGATTGGCGGCAGCCGTCATCCGCTCAGGCTAGCGTCAGCCGAACTCGGCCTCGTCGTCGGGGCGCCCCACGACCGTGCCGTCGCGGTCGACCGTCACGATGACGCCCGTGTCGAGCTCGGCGATCGGCCGGCCTTCGAGCCAGGTCAGCGTCCACCGGGGGGTGGGCTGGTTCGCCCACTGCCCCTCGGAGATGAGCCGCTCCACCGCTGCGATCTGGTCCCGAAGGACCGCGGGCACCGCGGCGGGCGGTTCGGTCCTGGCGTCCCACCTGGTTCCGAGCTGCATGTCAGACCTCCTGCGGTGCGAGTTCGATGTCGGCCACGCTGATCGTCTCGGCGTCGGCGAGCGTGAGCTCCTCGACCCGGCCGACGGCCTTCAGATCGCCCTCGGCGAGTCGCAGCGCGTCCGCGGCCGCGGCCGGTGCACCCAGCACGAGTCGCGCGACGGGGGTCTTCTGCGAGACCTTCGCCTCCGTCTTCGCGCGGCGCACGATGATGAGCGCCTCGCCGACCGTGCTGAGCACCGACGGGTCGCCCTCGATGCCGAGCGGCTCCGGCCAGGCGGCGGTGTGCACCGACCCCTCCTGGAACCACGACCACGCCTCCTCGGCGGCGAAGGCGAGCACCGGCGCGAACAGGCGGATGAGCGTCTCCAATGCCATGCGCAGCGCGAGTGCGGCAGAGGCCTGGCCGACGTCGGTCTGGTCGTACGCGCGCTCCTTCACGAGCTCCAGGTAGTCGTCGCAGAACGTCCAGAAGAAGGACTCGGTGAGCTCCAGCGCGCGGGCGTGGTCGTACGCCTCGAAGGCCTTCGTGGCGTCGCGGACCACCTGGTCGAGCGTTGCCAGCATCGACGCATCCAGTGCGTGCGTGATCTCCGCGCCCTCGGGCACCGGGAACGACAGCACGAACTTCGCCGCGTTCAGGAGCTTGATCGCGAGGCGACGGCCGATCTTGATCTGCGTCGGGTTCTGCGGGTCGAAGGCGGCGTCGGTGCCGAGCCGGCTGGATGCGGCCCAGTAGCGCACCGCATCCGAGCCGTGCTGGTCGAGGATCGCGGCCGGGGTGACCACGTTGCCCTTCGACTTCGACATCTTCTTGCGGTCGGGGTCGACGATGAAGCCGGAGATCGCGGCGTTCGACCACGGTGCCCGGCCGTCCTCGAGGGCGCTGCGCAGCATCGTCGAGAAGAGCCAGGTGCGGATGATGTCCTGACCCTGCGGGCGCAGATCGAACGGCGCCACGACGTTCCACAGCTCCTCGTCGCGCTGCCAGCCGCCGGCCAGCTGCGGGGTGAGCGAGGAGGTGGCCCAGGTGTCGAAGATGTCCTTCTCCGCCTCGAAGCCGCCGGGCACGCCGCGCTGCTCCTCGGTGTACCCCGGCGGCACGTCGCTCGTCGGGTCGACGGGGAGCGAGGCCGCATCCGGCACCAGCACCCGGTCGTAGTCCCGCTCGCCGTGCTCGTCGAGGCCGTACCAGACGGGGATCGGCACGCCGAAGAACCGCTGGCGGCTGACCAGCCAGTCGCCGGTGAGCCCGTTGGTCCAATTCTCGTACCGCACCCGCATGAAGTCGGGGTGCCAGTCCAGCTCCTTGCCGAGCGAGATGAGCGTGTCGCGCAGCTCCGCGTCGCGGGCGCCGTTGCGGATGTACCACTGCCGCGTCGACACGATCTCGAGCGGACGGTCGCCCTTCTCGAAGAACTTCACCGGGTGGCTGAAGGGCTCGGAGACCTCGTCGAGCTCGCCCGACTCCTGCAGCAACTCCACCATGCGCTTCTTCGCGCTGAAGACCGTCTTGCCCGCGATCTCCGCGTACGCGGCCTTGGCAGCATCCGTCACGATCACGTCGGGGGCCTCGGCGACGATCCGGCCGTCCTTGCCGATGATGGTGCGGTTCGGCAGGTCCAGCTCGCGCCACCAGATGATGTCGGTCACGTCACCGAAGGTGCAGATCATCGCGATGCCGGAGCCCTTGTCGGGCTGGGCCAGCGGATGCGGCAGCACCGGCACCTCGACACCGAACACCGGGCTGGTCACCGTGGTGCCGAACAGCGGCTGGTAGCGCTCGTCATCGGGGTGGGCCACGAGCGCGACACAGGCGGCAAGCAGCTCGGGGCGGGTGGTCTGGATGTGCACGTCGCCCGAGCCGTCGGTCTTGTGGAAGGCGAGGCGGTGGTACGAGGCCTGCTGCTCGCGGTCCTCGAGCTCGGCCTGCGCTATCGCCGAGCGGAAGTCGACGTCCCACAGGGTCGGCGCGAGGGCCTGGTAGGCCTCGCCGCGCTCGAGGTTCCGGAGGAACGCGAGCTGGCTGGTGCGGATGGTGTCGTCGGAGATGGTCCGGTAGGTCTGCGTCCAGTCGACCGACAGGCCGAGCTTGCGGAAGAGGTCCTCGAACTGCTTCTCGTCCTCGACGGTGAGCCGCTCGCACAGCTCGATGAAGTTGCGGCGGCTGATCGGCACCTGGTCCGCGGCGCGGCTGGACTTGTTGTCGCCGCCCTCGAACGGGGGCGTGAAGTCGGGGTCGTAGGGGAGCGAGGGATCGCACCGCACGCCGTAGTAGTTCTGCACCCGGCGCTCGGTGGGCAGGCCGTTGTCGTCCCAGCCCATCGGGTAGAAGACGGTCTTGCCCCGCATCCGCTCGAACCGGGCCTTGAGGTCGGTGTGCGTGAACGAGAAGACGTGCCCGATGTGCAGCGAGCCCGATGCCGTCGGCGGGGGCGTGTCGATCGAGTACACCCCGGGGCGCCCCGACGCCGTGGCGGCGTCACGGTCGAACAGGTACGTGCCCTGCTCGGCCCATGCGGCATCCCACTTCGATTCGAGACCCTCGAGTGCGGGCTTGTCGGGTGCGGCCATGCGGATCTCCTTGCGATATGTGCGGCACCGTGTCTGCGTGCCTGAGTGTGGGATTGCGGAAAAGTCTACCGCTGGGCGGTGCATGCGCTGGGCGGTGGGGGCGCGGTCGGCAGGGCTGCGTCGGTGGCACGGGATCCGGGGATGTCACGGGATTCGGGCGGCTTGGCGCGGATGCGTCCGAATCCCGTGAGATGTCCGATCGCCGTGACGGGCGGTGGGTCCTCCCCAAGCGCGGATGCGGCGCAGGTTCTGCACCGCGAGCGCCGAGCACGGTGTGCGGGCACCCGGACGTCGCACGCTCGGGGGATGTCGATCGACGAGGCGGCCATCCTGACCGCAGTGCGCATGGCGGGCGGGGTGGTGCGTTCGACGCAGCTCGTCGCTCAAGGGCACCGGCATCGCGTGATCGCGGAGCTGGTGGCGCGACGGATGCTGGTCCGCATCCGCCGCGTCTGGATCGCGCTGCCCGATGCCGATCCGCTCGCGCTCGCCGCCGCACGCGAGAACGTCGTCGTGTCGTGCGTCACGCAGGCGCAGCGGCTGGGCCTGTGGGTGCTCGCGGCGGGTGCGCCGCACGTCGCAGCGCACCCTCATGGGGCGAGCGTGCGGGCGGACGGCGAGGCGGTGGTGCACTGGACCAGGCCGCTCGTGCCGCGTCCGCCGGGGGAGCTTTTCGACCGGATCGAGAACGTGCTCGCGCTCGTCGCGGCGTGCCAGCCGGCAGAGGTCGCGCAGACGGTCGTCGAATCCGCGCTCAACCGAGGCGTCGTCGACCGGGCGGAGCTGCTGCGGATGCCGATCCCCGCGCGGCTCCGCGACATCCTCGAGGATGCGGTCCCGTGGGCGGATTCCGGATTGGAGACGATGGTCCGCATCCGGCTGCGCTGGCTGCGCCTGCCCATCACGCCGCAGGCCTGGGTCCTCGGCCACCGGGTCGACTTCCTCATCGGCGAGCGCCTCGTCCTGCAGATCGACGGCGCGCACCACGTCGGTGCGCAGCGCGACGCCGACATCGCCCACGACGCGCGGCTCATGCTCCACGGCTATCACGTCATCCGGGTGAGCTACGAGCAGGTGGTGCACCGGTGGCACGAGGTGCAGGACCTCATCATGCGTGCCGTCGCCCAGGGCCTCCACCGCGCACGCTGAGCCCGGACCGCCGCACGGCGCTGCACGTCCGCGTCAGCTCCCTGTTTGCGGCGTCACGACATTCGGGCATCTCACGAGATTCGGGCCGGATGCGGTGGAAGCATCCGAATCCCGTGAGCTGCCCGAATCCGGTAGCCAGGGGTGCGCCGTCATGCGTCGGGCGTCGCACCCACCGACGACTCGGGCTCGTGAGGGATGCGGGCCGCCACGATCGCGGCGACGAGCGTGATCACGGAGAGCACCGCGAGCACGAGCCCCGGGTGCCACCACGCCTGCTCGGTCGCGATGCCGAGCGACGCGGTCACGAGCGGGATGAAGCCGCTGATGGTCGCGGCGATGGCGTACGCGAACGACAGCGCCGAGTACCGGAACCGGTCGGGGAACAGGTCGTTCATGAGCCCGCCGAGCGCTGCCCACGACATGGTGGGGAGGATCCCGCCGACCACCATCAGCGCGACCAGCACACCGAACGTCGCCGACTGCAGCAGCAGGTACATCGGGAACGCGATGAGGAGGGTCCCGAGCGCCCCCCAGGCGACGACCTTCGCCGAGCCGATCCGCGTGGCCCAGGCGCCGAACAGCGGGATGGTGACCAGCTGCAGCAGGGCACCGATCGTGGCGGCGGTGAGCAGCTCCATGTAGGGGAAGCCGAGCACGGCGGCGCCGTAGTTCATCGTGTACGTGTTCATCAGCGAGTACGAGCCGATGCCGAGCAGCGCCGCCCCGATCGCGACCACGAGCGCGCCCGGACGCTGCCGGAACATCGTCAGCACCGGGATGCGGTCACGTCGCTGCTGCCGGACGAGCCCGGTGAACACGGGGGTCTCGTCGATCGAGATGCGCAGGTACAGCGAGACCAGGAGGAGCGGAAGCGCGATCAGGAACGGGATGCGCCAGCCCCACTCGGCCATCGCCTCGGGGGGCAGTACCTGCACGAGCACGATGAACGCGGCCGCGGACAGGATCGAGCCGACCGGGGAGCCCAGCTGCGGGATCGCGGCGTAGAACGCCCGCTTCACCCGGCCGGAGTGCTCCGTGGCGAGGAGGATCGAGCCGCCCCATTCGCCACCGAGGGAGATGCCCTGCGCGATGCGCAGCACCACCAGCAGGATCGCGCCGAGCCAGCCGACCTGGTCGTAGGTGGGGAGGACGCCGATGAGGCCTGTGGCGACGCCCATGATTCCGACGGTCCACAGCAGCGTCGCCCGCCGCCCCAGCCGGTCGCCCATGTAGCCGAACAGCAGTGCGCCGAGCGGGCGCACCACGAAGGCCACCGCGATGGTGGTGAACGAGGCGAGGGTGGCGCCGGCCGGGCCGAGGGGTTCGAAGAACAGGGGGCCGATGAAGAAGGCCGAGAAGTACGCGAAGACGTAGAAGTCGAACGACTCGAGCGAGGTGCCCACCATGGACGCCCACGCGACGCGGCGGGCGGGGGAGGTGGATGCGGGTGGGGTGGACGTGGCGGGTGCGGCAGTGGTCACGAGCATCCATCTTGGCACGAGTCCAGAAAGTGCGGGCCGGTGTGACGGGCCAGGCATCCCCGGATGCCCCGCGGTACGCGTAGAATCGCTGCATCGGCACCGATCCGGCCATCACCGGGGAGCTCTCGGAAGAACGGCGCACTGCGCCAAGTAGAACCGAGCGGGGCAGGCCCGTCACAGCCGCAGGACGAGGGGTTCGCGCGCATGCGCGGGCAAGCAGGGTGGTACCGCGGTCCGTGAGGGTCGTCCCGGCGTGACAGACACGACACCCCTGTGAGGCGACGATGACCTACCCCCGCCCGTCCGCGTTCGGCCACGCCGCGGAGATCACGCCGAGCCCGCGCTTCCCCGCGGTCGAGGAGGCGGTGCTCGACTTCTGGCGCCGCGACGACACCTTCCGCGCGTCGATCGAACAGCGCGAGGGCGCACCGGAGTGGGTGTTCTACGACGGCCCGCCGTTCGCCAACGGGCTCCCGCACTACGGGCACCTGCTCACCGGCTACGCGAAAGACCTGTTCCCGCGGTTCCAGACCATGCGCGGCCGCAAGGTCGACCGCGTGTTCGGGTGGGACACGCACGGGCTGCCCGCCGAGCTCGAGGCGATGAAGCAGCTCGGGATCACGGAGAAGGACGAGATCGAGCGGATGGGCGTCGCCACCTTCAACGCGAAGGCGCGCGAGTCCGTGCTCACGTACACCCGGGAGTGGCAGGACTACGTCACCCGTCAGGCGCGCTGGGTGGACTTCGAGCGCGGATACAAGACGCTCGACACGACCTACATGGAGTCGGTGCTGTGGGCGTTCAAGACCCTGCACGAGAAGGGCCTCGCCTACGAGGGCTACCGTGTGCTGCCGTACTGCTGGCGTGACGAGACGCCGCTGTCCAGCCACGAGCTGCGCATGGACGACGACGTCTACAAGATGCGGCAGGACCCGTCCGTCACGGTGACCTTCCCGCTCGTCGGCGCGAAGGCCGAGTCGCTCGGGCTCACCGGTGTCCGGGCGCTCGCCTGGACGACGACCCCGTGGACGCTGCCGACGAACCTGGCGCTCGCCGTCGGACCCGGCATCCGGTACGTCGTGCTCCCCGCCGGGCCCGCCGGCGCGGCTGACGTGCACCACACGCCGGACGGCGCGGCCGACGACACGCTCGAGGCGTCCGCGCACCGGTACCTGCTCGCCGCCGACCTCCTGGGCGGCTACGCGAAGGACCTCGGCTACGAGTCGGCGGAGGATGCGGCGGCCGCCGTGCAGCAGGAGCTCACCGGTGCCGAGCTCGGCGGTGTCGCCTACGACCGGCTGTTCGACTACTACGCCGATGCCGAGGCGTGGGGCACGCAGGACGC
>JAEZSU010000148.1 GCA_023421635.1 Actinomycetes bacterium
TGCAGCGGGCGATGATCGACCGCGTCGAGGCGGGCCTCGACCGCCCGGACAACGGCATCTGGGAGGTGCGCGGCCCGCGCCGCATGTTCACGCAGTCCCGGGCGATGATGTGGGCCGCGTTCGACCGCGGCGTCCGCGCCGTCGAGCGGTGGGGGCTGGAGGGCCCGGTCGACCGGTGGAAGGAGCTGCGTGCGCGGCTGTCCGCCGAGATCCGCGAGCAGGGCGTGCATCCGGACGGGTACTTCACGCAGTACTACGGCACCGACGAGGTCGACGCATCCTTGTTGCTGCTGCCGCAGGTGGGTTTCTGCGCGCCCGACGACCCGCGCATGGTGGCCACCGTCGCGCGGATCGAGCAGACGCTCATGGAGGGCGGGCTCGTGATGCGGTACCGCTCCGCGACCGGCGTCGACGGCCTGGCCGGCGGGGAGTACGCGTTCCTCGCCTGCTCGTTCTGGCTCGTGGAGCAGTACGCCGGCATGGGCAGGCACGAGGATGCGGAGCGGCT
Organism: Actinomycetes bacterium; assembly: GCA_023421635.1. GTDB lineage: Bacteria > Actinomycetota > Actinomycetes > Actinomycetales > Microbacteriaceae > Microbacterium. The sequence goes on from JAEZSU010000148.1 coordinate 509, forward strand.
CATGGCGCTCGCCTCGCTCGCCGCCAACGACGTCGGCATCCTCGCCGAGCAGTTCGACCCCGTCACGGGCCGGCAGGCCGGGAACACCCCGCAGGCGCTGTCGCACCTCGCGTTCGTGCGCGCGGCCGATGCGCTCGCCGGCCACACCGGTCGCGCCGCGCACCGCCGCTGACCCTCCCGCCGCCCTGATGCGCGTACCCGCCGCCACCGCCCCCACCCCCACATCGACTTGCCTGAGATGTACGCCGCAAGCCCTGTTTCGCGTACATCTCAGGCAAGTCGACCGAGGGGGGAGGCGGCGGCAGGAGGGGGCGGCAGCATCGATATCCATTCACGGGAATGGGAATGGATGCGGGGGTGTTGGGATGCGGAGGGCGCGAGCCCGCAGCCGCCGGCACCGCGCCGGAGGCCGTGACCATGAAGGAGCACCGTGAGCGACATCACCATCGGATACATCGTCGGCAGCATCTCGAGCACGTCCATCAACCGGCGCCTCGCGAAGGCGCTCGAGAAGCTCGCGCCGGAGGGCGTGGCCCTGCAGGAGATCCCGATCGCGGACCTGCCGTTCTACTCGCCCGACCACGACGCCGACTTCCCCCAGGTCGCGCGCGAGTTCAAGCAGGCCATCGACGACGTCGACGGCGTCATCATCGTCACCCCCGAGTACAGCCGCTCCATCCCCGGCGTCCTGAAGAACGCCCTCGACTGGGCCGCCCGCCCCTGGGGCGAGGGTTCCTTCAACGGCAAGCCCACGGCCGTCATCGGCACCTCGGGCGGCGGCATCGCCACCGCCGCTGCGCAGCAGCATCTGAAGGCCATCCTCAGCCACTTCAACGCCCCCACCCTCGGCCAGCCGGAGGGCTACGTGCAGAGCACCCCTGGCCTCTTCGGCGAGGACGGCGAGGTCACCGTCGACGCGACCGCGGAGTTCCTCCGCGCCTACCTCGCGGCGTTCACCGCGCTCATCTCGCGCTACGCGCAGGTCGAGGTCGCCGCGTAACCCACGGTGACGGATGCCCCGACGCGGGGCATCCGTCACCCTCTTCCATCGATGGGGCACGGGGTCCAGGCTGGTCCTCAACGGTGAGAAGGGGGTTCCTCATGACCGGACGCGTGGTCATCGATCTGTTCATGACGCTGGACGGCGTGGCGCAGGCGCCCGGCGGCCCAGAGGAGGACCGCAGCGGCGGCTTCACCTTCGGCGGCTGGCAGGCCCCGTTCACGGATCCCGTCTCGGGCGCGCAGGTCATGGCGGGCATCGAACGGATGGACGCCCTGCTCCTCGGCCGTCGCACGTACGACATCTTCGCGGGGTACTGGCCGGAGCACACCGGGGCGGATGCGGGCATCGCGGACGTCTTCAACCGCATCCCGAAGTACGTCGCCTCCCGCGGGGAACCCCCCCTCTCCTGGGCCGGCAGCGTGCTGCTCACCCCCGACCTCAGCGAGCAGATCGGGATGCTGCGCTCCCGTCACCGCGAGACGCACGTGATCGGCAGCATCGACTTCGTGCAGTCGCTGCTCGGGTCGGGACTGTTCGACGAGCTGAACCTCTGGGTCTACCCGGTCGTGCTCGGCGAGGGCAAGAAGGTGTTCCCGGAGGGTGCGCTGCCGAGGACGCTCCGCCTGCTCGAGCCCGCCGTCACCTCGCCGGCGGGTGCGGTGTGGCTGCGGTACGGTCCCGGCGGACCGGTGGTCACCGGCGACATGGGCGCCGACGACCGGGGCGTGTGAGCCCCGCCCCGCCGGGACACCCGGGGGATGCGGGTCAGCCGAAGATCATGGGGACGTCGTCGTCGTCCGCGCCGCCGAGGTCCAGGTCGACGACGACGGGGACGTGGTCGCTGGGGATCTCGCCCTTGCGCTCGTTCCGGTGGATCGCCGCGCCCGTGACCGCCTCGGTGAAGGCGTGCGAGCCGAGCACGAAGTCGATCCGCAGGCCCTCGTTGCGGGGGAAGCGCAGCTGCTTGTAGTCCCAGTACGTGTACCCGGTCGGCACGAGCGGGCGGACCGCATCCGACAGCCCCGCGTCCAGCAGCGCCTGGAACGCCGCACGCTCCGGCGGTGAGACGTGGGTGGTCACGCCCTCGATGACGGTGGGGTCGCCGTTGTCGTCATCCGTCGGGGCGATGTTGAAGTCGCCGACGAGGGCGAGCGCCAGGTCGGGCTGCGCGGAGAGCGTTTCGCGCGCGTAGTCGGTGAGGGCGCCGAGCCAGTCGAGCTTGTAGAGGTAGTGCGGGTCGTCGAGCGAGCGGCCGTTGGGCACGTACAGGCTCCACACCTTCACGCCGCCGATCGTCGCGCCGATCGCGCGCGCCTCCTGCGGCAGGTCGGGGCCCTCGGCGCCCTTCAGGAAGCCGGGCATGCCGGGGAACGCCGTCTCGACGTCCTCGATCGGCTCCCGGCTCGCGATCGCGACGCCGTTCCACTGGTTCAGCCCGTGCGCGACGACGTGGTACCCGGCCTCCTCGAACGGCTCCAGGGGGAACTGCTCGGGCTTGCACTTGATCTCCTGCATGGCGAGCACGTCGACGTCCTCGCGGACGCAGAACTCGACGGTGCGCGCCACCCGGGCGCGGATGGAGTTGACGTTCCAGGTGGCGAGCCGCATGGTCCCCAGCCTACGAGGTGCCGAGCGAGCGCAGGATGTCCTCGACCCGCTGCTTGGCGTCGCCGAACAGCATCTGCGTGTTCTCGCGGAAGAACAGCGGGTTCTGCACGCCCGCGTAGCCGGAGGCCATGGACCGCTTGAACACCACGACGTTGGACGCCTCCCACACCCGCAGCACCGGCATCCCGGCGATGGGGCTGCCGGGGTCCTCCGCGGCGGCGGGGTTCACGGTGTCGTTCGCCCCGATCACGAGCACGACGTCGGTCTGCGCCAGGTCGTCGTTGATCTCGTCCATCTCGAGCACCACGTCGTACGGCACCTTCGCCTCGGCCAGGAGCACGTTCATGTGCCCGGGCAGGCGCCCCGCCACCGGGTGGATGCCGAACCGCACGTCGACGCCGCGGGCGCGCAACTGCGTCGCGAGCTCGGCCACCGGGTACTGCGCCTGCGCGACCGCCATGCCGTATCCCGGGGTGATGACGACGCTCGACGCGCCGGCGAGGAGCTCCGCGACCTGCTCCGCATCCGTCTCCCGGTGCTCGCCGCCGTCCTCCTCGCCGTCCTTCCGGGGCGCCTCGATGCCGAAGCCGCCCGCGATGACGGAGATGAAGGAGCGGTTCATGGCCTTGCACATGACGTACGACAGGTACGCACCGGAGGAGCCGACGAGGGCGCCGGTGACGATGAGCAGGTCGTTGTTCAGCAGGAAGCCCGCCGCGGCCGCGGCCCAGCCGGAGTAGCTGTTGAGCATGGACACCACGACCGGCATGTCGCCGCCGCCGATCGACGCGACCAGGTGCCAGCCCAGCGCCAGGGCGAGGAGGGTGACCACGACGAGCAGCCACAGCTCCGGGGCGATGACGTACCAGACCGTGAGGACGAGGAACGCGACCAGGGCGCCGACGTTCAGCACGTTCTTGCCGGGCAGCATGAGCGGCTTCGACGAGATCTTCGCCGACAGCTTCAGGTACGCCACGATCGAGCCGGTGAAGGTCACGCCGCCGATGAAGACGCCGATGAACACCTCGGCGTGGTGGATGTCGCGCAGGGCCCCGTCGAGGCCGCCGTCGTCGAGCGCGCCGTTCCAGCCGACGAGCACGGCCGCGAGACCGACGAAGGAGTGGAACAGGGCGATGAGCTCCGGCATCCCGGTCATCTCGACGGACCGTGCCCGCCACAACCCGATGGCCGCGCCGAGGGCGACCGCGACGAGCA
>JAEZSU010000177.1 GCA_023421635.1 Actinomycetes bacterium
CACGCCGGCGACCGTCCGCGTCTCGAGGTCGAGCAGGAACCGCTTCACCTCGGGATGCCCGCCGTACTCGCCGATCGAGCCGTCGGCACGCACGACCCGGTGCACCGGCACGACGAGGGCGAACGGCGTCCTCGCACACGCGGTGCCGACCGCACGCGACGCGCCGGGGCTCCCCGCATCCACCGCGACCTCGCCGTAGCCGGCGGTCTCGCCGTACGGGATCCGCGTCACCGCCTGCAGCGCCCGGAGCGTGAAGCCGCGGGCCAGCCGCCAGTCGAGCGCGATGTCGAACCGCGTCAGCTCGCCCTCGAAGTACGCGTCGAGCTGCGCGGTCACCGCCTCGAACCCCTGCTCGTCGGGGCCGGGCGCCTCGCCCAGCCGCCGCGACCAGTGCGCCAGCGCCGCGCCGAGCGGCTCATGGAGCACGTCGAGGGCCACGAGCCCGGTCTCCGACTGCAGCAGCAGGGCGTCGCCGACCGGCGTGGGATGGACGGTGAAGCGGGTGGCGGTCATGTGCTCATCCTCCCGTCGGGGTCCGCAGTGACCGCCCGCGGCGTGCCGGGGTGTGCATGACCGGGTGCCCGCGGCGACCTGGGGAGGAACGGCCGATCACGCCGCGTGTCCGCCGATCCCGCGAAACTCGGCCTGTGTTGCCCGGTTTGCGGGCCATCCATGCCTACAGTGACTCATGTGTGGCGTGGTGATGGAACGGCGGTTGCCGGAGCGGATGAGGCGGAGTCTGCCGTGCGTCCCGGCGACCTGAGCGTCGCCGAGCCCGGCGTCGACGTGGTCCACATCGCCGACGCCGAACGGGCCCGCATCCGCGCCCAGGCAGCCCTCCTCGGGGGCGCCTCGACCCTCGTCTCGTACGAGGACACCCCCGAGCGCGGCATCGACATCAACAAGGCCCACCCGGGCAGCCTGCCGCAGTTCCTCACCGGCCGCTCCACGCTCCTGTCCAATCTGTACCGCGACGAGGTCGCGCTTCGCACCGCGCGGATCGCCGCGGAGCGCATCACGGCCAAGAACGTGGAGCTGCGCACCGTCCGCGGCCTGGAATCGGTCCACCTCGCCGTCGGCATGGCATCGTGGAAGATCGGCGGCGTCACCTTCACCGCCCCGGTGCTGCTGCGGCCCCTCGGCATCCGCCGCCACTACACCGACTTCGAGCTGAAGCTGTACGGCGGGTTCCGGGTCAACCCCGAACTGCTGCGGGCGCTGCGCACCCACTTCGGCATCGAGCTCGACAGCTCCGCGCTCGCCGGGCTCGCCTACGACGGCAACGTGTTCAAGCCGCAGCCGGTCATCGACCATCTCCGCGCCCTCACCACCCACATCCCCACGTTCACCGTCGTGCCCCGCCTCGTCGTCTCGACCTTCGTCGACGTCGGCTCCGGCATGGCGCGTGACACCGCCGACCTCGACCGGCCGTTCCTGAACGCGCTCGCCGGGCACCCCGCCGACCGCGAACGGGTGTCGCTCCGGCCGGCGCTTCCCACCGTCACCAGCCCCGACGAGCGCACCCCCGCTGCCGACACCCTGCTGCTGGATGCGGACGCAGAGCAGGAGACGGTGCTCGCCCGCATCGCCGCAGGGCACTCGATCGCGGTGCAGACGCTGCCAGGCACCGGCGGCACGCAGACCGTGATCAACGCCATGGGTGCGCTCGTCAGCGCCGGCAAACGCGTGCTCGTCGTGAGTGCCCGCCGCTCGACCCTCGACGGCATCCGTCACCGCCTCGCGGGGATCGGTCTCGATGCGCTCGCCGTCTCGCCCCGGCACCTCCGCCGCGACCTCATCCGCGCGATCGGACGCAACGAGAAGGCGACCGCGCCGAAGGTGTCCGACATCGACGACGCCCTCGTGCGACTGCGGACGGTCCTGCGCGACTACCGCGGTGCGCTCACCGTGCAGCATCCGACGCTCGGCGCCTCCGCGCTCGACGTGGTCCGCCGGCTCACCGAGCTCGCAGGGCAGACGCCGGCCCCCTCGACCTCCGCCCGCTTCGACATCGCCACGCTCGAGGTGCTCCGCGACCGCCGCCCCGCCGCCGCCCGCCGCCTCGCCGACGCGGCGCGGCTGGGGGAGTTCCGCTTCGGACCGGACGACTCGCCCTGGTACGGCGTCGCGTTCGAGACCACGGATGCGGCACGCGCCGCGCACGCCCTCGCCGGCCGGCTGAACGCGCAGGACGTGCCGAGCCTGCTGGAGCGCGGCTACGAGCTCATCGCGCAGACCCGGATGCGGCCGTTCCGCACGATCGACGAGCTGGGGGAGTACCTGCGGCTGCTCCAGGGCATCCGCGAGACCCTCGACAAGTTCAGCCCGACCGTCTTCGAGCGCCCCCTCGTGGAACTCATCCAGGCGCACGCGCCGAAGCGGGACGCAGGCACCATGTCCAGCGCCAACCGGCGACGGCTCAAGCGCCTCTCCCGCGAGTACGTGCGCCCGGGCGTGCACGTGGCCGACATGTACGAGTCGCTCGTCCGCATCCACCAGCAGCGCACCGACTGGCAGCGCCTCGTGGATGTCGGCGTCATCCCGGAGCTGCCCGTCGGCCTCGCCGACGTGCTCGTGTCGTGGCAGCGGGTGCACGCCCAGCTCGACGAGCTGAACACGATCCTCCACCGGAGCGAGGCCGCACGCCTGTCGGCCATGCCGATCCAGTCGCTCGTGCGCACGCTCGCGGCGCTCGCCGCGGAATCGTCCTACTTCGAGAACCTCGTCGAGCGCACCGCGCTCCGGGCGGAGCTCGCCGGCCTCGGCCTCGAATCGCTGCTGACCGATCTCTCGGTGCGGCACGTGCCGGAGTCGCAGGTGGGCCAGGAGCTCGAGTTCGCCTGGTGGCAGTCCGCCCTGGAGCACCTGCTGCGCACCGACCGCGCCCTGCTCGGTGCGAACACCGCGGTGCTCGACCGGCTCGAACGCGACTACCGCCTGGTCGACGAGGCGCACGCCGCCGCATCCGGCCCGCTCCTCGCGCACGAGCTCGCTACGCGCTGGCGTATCGGCATCGTCGACCACGTCGACGAGTCCGAGGCGCTGAAGCAGGCCATGCGCGCCGGTGTCGACGACCCGGCGCAGCTGCTGCAGGTGGCGCCGACGCTGCTGGGCGTGCTGGCACCGGTGTGGATCGCGTCGCCCTACGAGGTGCCGGACATCCCGGACTGGCCCGAGTTCGACGTCGTGATCATCGCGGATGCCGGATCGCTCTGCGTCGCCGAGGCGGCGCCCGCGCTCCGCCGTGCCCGGCAGGTCGTGCTGTTCGGCGACCCGGTCACCCAGCGTCCCACCCCGTTCTCGGTCGCGGCCGGCTCGACCGCCCTGCAGGACGAGTTCGACGAGCCGTTCGACGAGACGAGCGTGTTCGAGCGCGCCGGCGACCTCATCGACGTGACCACCCTCACCCGCAGCTACCGCGCCGGCGGCGAAGACCTGGCCGAGCTCGTGAACGACGCGTTCTACGGCGGCGAGATCGTCTCCCTGCCGTGGGCCGGGTCGTACCTCGGTCGCGGCAGCCTCAGCGTCGACTACGTCGAGGGCGGCACCGGCAACCCCGACCCGATCAGCGGCGCGGTGGAGAGCCCCGACGCCGAACTCGCGCGCGTCGTCACCCTCGTCATCGAGCACGCCGTCAACCGCGGCTCCGAGTCGCTCATGGTCGTCACGGCGAGCCGCCGCCACGCGGAGCGCGTGCGCGCCGCCGTCGGCGCAGCCTTCGCGGGACGCGCCGACGTCGCCGAGTTCGTCGCCCGCGACACCGCCGAGCCCTTCGCTGTGCTCACCCTCGAGGAGTCCGTCGCCGAGAGCCGGGACCGCGTCATCTTCTCCCTCGGGTTCGGCCTCACCAAGCACGGCCGGGTCCTCAGCGACTTCGGCGACCTGTCCACCCCCGACGGTGAACGCCTGCTCACGGTCGGCATGACCCGGGCACGGCGCTCCATGGTGATCGTGTCGTCGATCCGGCCCACCGCATTCGAGGACGGCCGACTCGAACACGGCGCGGCGACCCTCATGGGCATCCTCGGCGGGGTCGCGGCCCGGGCGCGCGAGGCACGGCTGGAGGACCTCTCCGATCCGCTCACGCGGGCGCTGGCACGGGAGCTGCGCCGCCTCGGCATCGAGGTGGAATTGGACTACCGCGGCCTGCTGCCGCTCGTGGCACGGCACGAGGGCAAGGCCATCGTGGTCGAGAGCGACCCGGAGACCCGGCACGAGTCGCTCCGCGAGTCGCTGCGCCTCCGTCCGCAGATCCTGCGGCGCCTCGGCTGGCACTACCTCCGCGTGCACGCCTTCGACCTGTACAGCGACCCGGCGGCGGTCGCCGCGCGCGTCGCCGGGATGCTCGGCCTCGCCGGGTCGTCCACGGTCGAGGTCACCACGCAGCCCCTCGATGTCTGAGCGCCAGCGCATCGAGCGGGTCCCGGGGTCGCGGAGGGCACGGCTGACCCCCGCGCCGGGGACCGACCCGGCACCGGAGCTGCCGCCCGAGGACGACGACGCCGCATCCGCGCCGACGGGCGAGACGGGCCCGAACGACGAACGGATGCGGCGGGACGTGCCGCCCCACTACTGAGGCGCGGCCGCCGGCGCGCTCAGGCGCGCGGCGCGGACTGCTGCTTCTCGAGGAGGTCGCGGATCTGGATGAGCAGCTCCTGCTCGGTGGGCAGCTTCTCCTCCTCCGGCTCGTCCACGCCCGCCTTCGCGGCCTGGCGCGCCTTCCACGTGTTCATCGGCAGCACGAAGACGAAGTAGACGACCACCGCCACGGCGAAGAAGCTGATGACCGCGCTGATCAGGCCGCCGATCGGGAACGTCACCGTGCCGCCGTAGAGGTCGGGCACCTGGATGCCGGGGATGCCGTTCGCATCCGCCTTCCAGAAGATCGCGATGAGCGGCGTGATGATGCTGTCCACGACGGCGGTGACGATCGCCGTGAACGCGGCGCCGATGACGACTGCGACGGCGAGGTCGACGACGTTGCCGCGCATGATGAAGTCTTTGAAGCCCTTGAGCATGTCCGTGTACCCCGTTCTTCGTCCGTCGGTCAGGATGCGGCCGGCGCGGTCGACGGCGTCGACGCTGCAGCCGATGATGTCGAAGCGGGGGCGGCCGCGCCACCGGTTGACGAACCGGCGTCGCCGCTCGATCCTCCGGCGCGGGAGTCCGTGCGGTAGAACCCCGACCCGTTGAAGGTCACACCGATCGAGCCGTACTCCTTGCGGAGCGCACCCTGGCATTCCGGGCAGACGGTGAGGGCGGCGTCGGAGAAGGACTGCACGGTCTCGAAACGGTGGCCGCACTGCTTGCAGGCATAGGCGTAGGTGGGCATGGTGCTCCCGGTGGTGTTCAGCGCGTCGCGGAGGCGAGCGGGATCGTCTGGGTGGGGGTCACGACGCCGGTGACCGGCTGGTCGTGCGGTTCTGAGGGGACGAGGTCGAGCAGCTCGGTGTCGAAGACCACGGCGTACACCGGCGGGCAGTTCTCCATCGAACCGATCGTCTTGTCGAAGTAGCCACGGCCCCAGCCCAGCCGCATCCCGGTCCGGTCGACGGCGGCCGCCGGGATGATCATGAGGTCGACGTCGTTCACCGCGATCGGGCCGAGCAGCTCGCCGGTCGGCTCGGGGACGCCGAACAGGCCCTCCTCGAAGTCGCCCTCGGGGGTGGCGATCGCCCAGTCGAGCAGCCCGTCGACCCGGGTGACCGGCAGCAGCACCCGGATGCCGCGGGCCACGGCGGCGCGGATGAACGCGCGCGTGTCGGGCTCGCTCGAGGTGGAGACGTAGCAGGACACCGACCGGGCGCCGAGCGACGAGACGAGGGCCTCCAGCTGGGCGGTGAACCCGTTCGTGGCGGTCTCCCTCGCGGACGCGGCCATCATGGCGCGTCGTTCGCGCAGGTCGGCGCGCAGGGCACGCTTGGCGTCGTCGACGAGGTCCGGCATGTGCACGATTGTAGTTTCCACGCGCCGGTGGAGCGGCAGATAGGATCGGCGCATGTCTCACAAGCCCTTTAAGGCCGTGATCCCTGCCGCGGGCCTCGGTACCAGGTTCCTGCCGGCGACGAAGGCGATGCCGAAGGAGATGCTGCCGGTCGTCGACAAACCCGCGATCCAGTACGTCGTCGAAGAAGCCGCGAAAGCCGGCATCCAGGACGTCCTCATCATCCTCGGCCGCAACAAGAACAACATCGCCAACCACTTCGACGCGATGCCCGAACTCGAGCAGAAGCTGCGCGAGAAGGGCGACGACGACAAGCTGAGCAAGGTCGAACGGGCCTCCGAGCTCGCCGACGTGCACATGGTGCGCCAGGGCGAGCCCAAGGGTCTCGGCCACGCCGTGCTCCGCGCCGAGGCGCACGTGGGCGACCACCCGTTCGCGGTGCTGCTCGGCGACGACCTCATCGACGAGCGCGACCCGCTGCTGCCGACCATGCTGGCCGAGTACGACAAGCGCGGCGCGGCCGTGATCGCCCTCATGGAGGTCGACCCCGAGCACATCCACCTGTACGGTGTCGCCGAGGTCGAGCCCACCGACACCGACGGCGTCGTGAAGGTCACCGGCCTCGTCGAGAAGCCGGCCCGCGAGGACGCACCCTCCAACCTCGCGATCATCGGCCGCTACGTGCTCGGCCCCGACGTGTTCCCGGTGCTCGAGCGCACCGAACCCGGCAAGGGCGGCGAGATCCAGCTGACCGACGCGCTGCAGGAGCTCGCGGGCGACCCGGAGAAGGGCGTCTACGGCGTCGTGTTCCGCGGCCGTCGCTACGACACCGGCGACAAGCTGGACTACATCAAGGCGATCGTGCAGCTCGCGAGCGACCGCGACGATCTGGGTCCGGACCTTCGTCCGTGGCTGAAGGACTTCGCCGCAGGGCTCTGAACCAGATGGACCTGAGCGTTCCGCGAGAACACGGACCCGTCGGCATCCGGCTGGTCCGCAACCGCGACGCGCGGCCGCTGCAGGACCACCTGATGCACAACCGGGCATGGCTGGAGCGCTGGGAGGCGACCAGCCCCGACGGCCCGGTGTCGCTCGACATGCGCCTTGGCATCCGGCGCCTGCTGCAGCAGTACCGTGACGGCGGCGGCGTGCCCCTGGTGATGGAGTACGAGGGGGCGGTCGTCGGACAGCTCAACGTGTGGGGCATCGCCCGCGGCTCGCTCTCCTCGGCGACGATCGGCTACTGGATCGCGCAGGAGTACGCCGGCCGCGACATCACGCCCACCGCCGTGGCGCTCGCGACCGACCTCTGCTTCACCGACCTTCGGCTGCACCGGATGGAGATCTGCATCCGGCCGGAGAACCACGCGAGCCTGCGGGTCGTGCAGAAGCTCGGGTTCCAGTACGAGGGGCTCCGCCGCCGCTACATCCACATCGACGGCGACTGGCGCGACCACTACGCGTTCGCGCTCGTGCGGGAGGACGTGCCCTACGGTGTCCTCACCCGGTGGGTCACCGGACAGGCCCCGCGCCACGCCGCCGACATCCCGGAACAGGACCGCCGGCAGGGCGTCTGAGGCGCTCTCGCGACGCCTCACCGTGCTGCATCCGGGGCAACCCGGCGCGACACGCGGGCGCCGGTTGGGTCGAACGCGGGCGCGTCCCCTACCGTGGTCCCCATGGGCGGGCAGATCTGGGGCGGCGGTGTGATCGTCCTCGTCGCCGTCGCACTCTGGATGCTGTACCTGCTGCCCTCCTGGCACAGCCGTCATCAGTACAACGCGGCCGAACGCAACGCGGTCCGGCTCAACCAGGCCCTGCGGGTGCTCGCCGAGACGAGCGAGACCCCGGAGGAGGTGCGGCTCGAACTCAACGCCCGCACCGCCCTGGCCCAGCAGCGACTCGCACGCCAGACCCTCGCCGAGCGCGAGCAGGCAGAGCTGGCGCAGGCGCGCGCGGAGCTCGCCGCCGCGCGCGCGAAAGCCGCGGCCGACCGTGAGGCCGCAGAG
>JAEZSU010000291.1 GCA_023421635.1 Actinomycetes bacterium
CCGTCACCGCGCCCGCTCCGCCGGAGCCGCCCCGGCGAGGGCGCGTCCGCGTCGCCGTGCTCTGGGCGGTGTCGCTCGTACTGGTCGCGGTCGTCGCCGCATCCGTCTCTTGGGCGGTGACGAGGCAGGTGGAGGCAGACCCACGCCAGGTGGCCGCGCTCGGACTGAACCCCGTCCAGCGGCTTCCGACCGTGTTCGGGGTGGATCAGGATGGCCGACGGTTCGCGGACTTCGCCGGATTCACCGTCGTCGCGCTGCAGGGGCGCGCCTGGATGGGCGGGGGACCTGAAGACTTCTGCCTCGTCGTCATGGACACCTCCGGCGTGGAGCCGCAGTCGAACTCGTACTCCGGGCAGATGTACGGCGGATGCGGCGCGGGTGCGTTCCCTGCGACCGTGCAGGTGCGGGTCGGTGCCGGCATGCCGGAGGAGATCGAACGGCGATTCCCTGAGGGCTCGGCGCTCCAGTTCGTGCTTCGTGACGACGAGGTCGTCGTCCTCGTCGACGAGCGGCCGGACTCGGGGGCGGGCGGCGGCGTCGGCTGACCCCCTGCCCCTTCCATGGTACGGCGGGGCCCGGGGCTTGTCGCAAGCCCCCCGTGCGGGCGGAGGATGTGCTCCGGTGCGGAACGGGGAGGGGACGCTGATGCCGCAGGTGCTGATCGTCGGGGGAGGTCCGACGGGGATGATGCTGGCCGCCGAGCTGCGGCTGCACGGCGTCGAGACGACGGTGCTCGAGAAGCAGGAGGGACCGAGCCCGCTCGTGCGCGCGCTCGGCCTGCAACCCCGGAGCGTCGAGATCATGGATGCGCGGGGCCTCCTCGACCGGTTCCTGGCGGAGGGCACTCCCTATCCGCAGGCGGCCCTCTCCTTCGCCGGGATCCCGGCCGCTCCCGGGGTCGTGCTGGACAGCGCGCACCCGTACCTGCTCGGGATCCCGCAGCCGGCCACCGACCGGATCCTCGCCGACCGGGCGCGGGAACTCGGCGCGCATGTGCGCCGCGGCGCGGAAGTGACCGGGATCGCGCAGGAGACGGACGGGGTGGAGGTGCGCCTCGCCGATGGATCCGCGGTGCAGGCCGCGTGGGTCGTCGGCTGCGACGGTGGCCGCAGCACGGTGCGGCGACGGATGGGCATCGACTTCCCCGGCGAACCCGCGGAGACCGAGTGGCTGCTCGCGGAAGTGGAGTTGACCGCATCCGCAGACGAGGTGGCGGCGGTCTCGGCGGAGGTGCGCCGTACGCACCGCGGGTTCGGCGTGGGGCCCACCGGCGACGGCGCGTTCCGGGCGGTGGTGCCTGCCGCCTCGGTGTCCGAGGATCGTACCGCGCCGCCGACGATCGAGGAGTTCCGCGCGCGGCTGCGCGCCTTCGCGGGCACAGATTTCGGCGCGCACTCGCCCCGCTGGCTCTCACGGTTCACCGACGCCACACGTATCGCGGCGCGCTACCGCAGCGGTCGGGTGCTGCTCGCGGGCGACGCCGCGCACGTCCATCCGCCGCTCGGCGGGCAGGGACTGAACCTGGGTGTGCAGGATGCGGTGAACCTCGGATGGAAGCTCGCCGCCACCGTGGCGGGCTGGGCGCCGGACGGGCTCATCGATACGTACGAGCGGGAGCGCAGACCGGTCGCGGCCGACGTCGTGGGCCTCACGCGCGCGCAGAGCGTCCTGATCGCCCCGGAACCCGGACCGCAGTCGGTGCGCGCGTTGTTGACCGATCTCATGCGGTTCGAGGACGTCAGCAGGTACCTCGTCGAGCGGGCCGCCGGTCTCGGCGTGCGGTACGACCTCGGCGACCCGGATCCGCTCGTCGGCCGGCGCGCGCCGGATCTCCCCGTGGGCGGCGGACGGCTGTACGACCTGCTGCGCGGTGGCCGGGGGGTGCTGCTGGATCCACATGGTGGCACGACGGCGTCCGGGTGGGAGGGCCGGGTCGACCGCGTGGAGGTCGCCGCCGATGCGGGGTGCGCGATGCTCCTACGCCCGGACGGCCACGTCGCGTGGCGGGGTGCCGACCCGGAGGGGCTCCGTGCCGCGCTCGTCCGGTGGTTCGGCGAGCCGACGGACTGACCGGGATGGCGGGCGGATGCCGCGCCCTGGGAGGGACGCGGCATCCGGTCGTTCAGGCGGTCGCCGCCCGGCGCGGGAGCACCCAGCCGGGACGGACGAAGTGGCAGGTGTACCCGTTCGGGATGCGCTGCAGGTAGTCCTGATGCTCGGGCTCGGCCTCCCAGAACGGCGCGGGCGGCTCGATCGTCGTCACGGCCTTCCCGGGCCACAGACCGGACGCGTCGACGTCGGCGATCGTCTCCCGTGCGATCCGCTCCTGCTCGGGCGTGATGGGGAAGATCGCCGACCGGTAGCTCGTGCCGATGTCGTTCCCCTGACGGTTCAGCGTCGACGGGTCGTGGATCTGGAAGAAGAACGCCAGGATGTCGCGGTACGTCGTCTTCGACGGATCGAAGACGATCTCCACGGCCTCAGCGTGTCCGGGGTGGTTGCGGTAGGTGGGGTGGTCGTTCGAGCCACCGGTGTAGCCGACCCGCGTGTCGAGCACGCCGGGCTGGCGTCGGATGAGCTCCTCCACCCCCCAGAAACAACCGCCCGCCAGGACCGCGGTCTCGGTGCCGGGTCGCTGGGTGATGGCTCCGGTGTCGGTGGTCATGCCTGGGTCTCCTCTGTGGTGGTGGTGAACAGCGGGCGGTAGTCACCGTACCCCTGGTTCTCGAGCTCGGCGACGGGCACGAACCGCAGCGCGGCGGAGTTCATGCAGTACCGCAGCCCGCCGGCTTCCCTCGGTCCGTCGTCGAAGACGTGGCCCAGGTGGGAGTCCGCCCCGGACGAGCGCACCTCCGTGCGCGTCATCCACAGCGAGCGGTCGGTGTGCTCGGACACGGCGCCGGGTGCGATGGGGCGGGTGAAGCTCGGCCATCCGCTGCCGCTGTCGAACTTGTCGGTGGATGAGAACAGCGGCTGCCCGCTGACGACGTCGACGTAGATGCCGGGCTCGTGGGTGTCCCAGAATCGGTTGCGGAACGGCGGCGCCGTGCCTGCCTCCTGCGTGACGTGGAACTCGGTGGGCGTGAGGCGCGCCAGCGCCTCGGGAGTCTTGCGGTAATCGTGCGACATGGTGTCTCCTCGGGTGCCGCCGCCGGCTGCGGCGTCATCGGATGGAACAGCGGACACCTCCGTTTTGGTCCCGCAGGGCTGGGAGCCGGCTGTGAGTCGAAGGATGCCGATGCGCGCCGCAGCACGCACTGTCAACCCGGGACCGAACCGCGGCGGCGGGCGGTGTGATGGAATCCCCCCGACTCGAAGGAGACTCCGTGCCTCGCACCGTCGTCATCACTGGAGCAAGTGACGGGATCGGCGCCGCCGCCGCAGCACAGATCAGTGCCGCCGGTGAGAACGTCGTCATCGTCGGCCGGAATCAGGCGAAGACGAGGAGGGTCGCAGCGCGCCTCGACGCGCCGTGGCACATCGCCGACTTCCGCGACCTCTCGCAGGTGCGAGATCTTGCGGCAGCCCTCCGGGAGACGTGTCCGCGGATCGACGTGCTCGCCAACAACGCAGGTGGCATCTTCGGGCGCCGCACACTGACCCGGGACGGGTTCGAGCTCACGTTCCAGGTGAACCATCTGGGCGGCTTCCTGCTCACGAACCTTCTGATGGACCGGCTGCTCGCGGACGGCGCCGCCGTGGTCCAGACCTCGAGCGTTGCGGCGCGACGGTTCTCGAAGTTCAGCGTCTACGATCTGCAGACCGAGCACGGGTATACGCCGACGCTGGCATACGCCAATGCCAAACTCGCCAACATCCTGTTCACGAAGGAGTTGTA
>JAEZSU010000340.1 GCA_023421635.1 Actinomycetes bacterium
GTGTTGATCTGCATACCCATGGTGTTCTCCTCCGTGACTGGGTCGTGCTGAAGCCCATCCATGGGCCTCATGTGGACCTATCGGCCGCCGACCGGCGACCGTTAGGGGATCGTGTGGGCGGTCAGACCGCGGCGGCCCTGCGCTCGGGTGCGCGCGTGGGCACCCCACGGCCGAGCGCGTCCGAGATCCGCTGCAGGAACGCCGTGTACACCGGCGCGGACACGCGCGAGACCTGAGGCGGGGCGGACGTGTCGCCCCCGAAGAAGGTCTCCAGCGCGTCGCGCAGCATCCGGACCGCCTCCGCCCGCTGCTGCGAGATCGCGGAGTGCGACACGCCGAGCTCCTGGGCGATCTCCTTCACGGGGCGCTCCTCGACGTACACCGCCTCGACGATGCGGCGCATGCGGGCGGGGAGCGCGAGCACCGCGGCTTCGAGCACCCGCCGACGCTCGCCCTGCTCGGCGGTCTCCTCGGGCAGGTCGAGTTCGCTCGCCATCTCCTGCACGGCGGGCTCGTCGAGCGCGGTGACCGTGCGGGCGGCATCTGCGAGCGCTTCGGCGACGATGGATTCCGGCACGCCCATCGCTGTCGCGATCTCTACGGCGCCGGGGGTCCGGCCGAGTGCGGCGGTGAGGGTGTCGCGGACGGCCACCGTCTCTTTGATGCGTTTCCGGATGCCACGGGTGGCCCAGTCCATCGAGCGCATCTCGTCGGCGAACGCGCCGAGGATGCGCCTGCGGGCGTATGCCCCGAACGGCACACCCAGGTCCGGATTGAAGGCGTCCGCCGCCTGGACCAGGGCGAGAGCCCCCACGGAGGCGAGATCCTCCTGGGAGAGGTGGGTGGCTCGCGAATGGACATCCGCGGCCAGGTATCCGACTAGGGGGAGATTCTGTTCGACCAAGCGGTTTCGGTCAGTGCGCGTCATCATGCCGTGCTCGTCCCTCTCCTGCGTCCCACTCGAGTACCCGCTGCCCAGGGATCGGGAGTCCCTGAACATGTCGTGCTTCTCAGCGTTTACTCATCTTCCTCTCACATAACCACATCCGAATGGGCGTCGATAGTATTTTCGTGTCCCCCATTCGGGGGGATCGTGTGCCGGGGGACGGACCATGGGATCGAACGAGCTGTCTGTGCAGCTGTGGCGGGAGCGAGAACTTCTCGAACTCGTGCTGTTCAAGCTCGAAGAGCAGCAGTTGCTCCTCGAAGCCGGCCGTTCGCGCTGGATCCAGCACGCCACGCGGGAACTCGAGCAGGTGCTCGAGCGGCTGCGCGGCACCGGCATGTCGCGCGCGGTCGAGGTCGCGGCCACCGCCGCGGAATGGGACGTGCCCGACGCGATCACGCTCCGCGACCTCATCGCCCACGCCCCCGAAGGGCCGTGGGGTGAGATCTTCTCGGATCACCTGCGCGCGCTCACCCAGCTGACCGCTGAGATCGCGCACATGCGGGACACGAACGAGCAGCAGTTGCGACTGGTCCTCCGTGCGACACAGGAGACCATCGCGAGCCTCGGCATCGACACCGGTGAGTACACCACCCGTGGCGACAAGGCCGGGGACGACTCCGCCCGCATCATCGACACCGACATCTGATCCGGAGGACACCTCATGTCGACTTTCAGTGGCCTCAACACCGCCGCAAGCGGCCTCGCCGCCGCGCGCCGCGCGATGGATGTGGTCGGGCAGAACATCGCCAACCAGAACACCGTCGGCTACACCCGCCAGCGCGTGATGACCCAGGCGATCACCGCGCCAGGGGTCGTCGGGGGCTTCCAGACGACCCCCGTGCCCGGCCAGGGCGTGTCGGTGATCTCCGTGGCGCGCGTCGGCGATCTGGTGCTGGACGCCCGGGTACGCGACACGCTCTCGGTCTCCGGCTACTGGTCGACGCGCGCGCTCGCGGCCACCACCGCAGAAGCAGCACTCGCCGAGCCCACCAAGGAGGGACTCGCGGCGCGGCTGTCGGAGTTCTGGGCCGGCTGGCAGGACCTCGCGAACACCCCGGACTCGGGTGCGGCGGCCGCCGTGGTCATCGAATCCGGTAAGGAGCTCGCCAGCCACCTCGCCGGGGGCTACCGCGCCGTGACCGACCAGTGGTCGCAGCTGCGCGCGACGGTCGACCGCACCGTCGCCGACGTGAACGCCGCCGCCGCGCAACTCGCGAGCCTGAACCGCGACATCCGCGATGCGCTCGCCTCCGGCCGCTCGGCGAACGAACTCATCGACCAGCGCGGCGTCCTCGCCGAGGACCTCGCCGGCACCATCGGCTCGATCGCCACGATCGAGGCGGACGGCACGATGACGGTCCGCGTCGACGGCAATGCCCTGGTCTCCGGCGACCACGCGCGGCAGCTCCAGGCCGGCGGCGCCGCCACCATGGAGGCCGGCACCCGCGTCACGCTGAGCTGGGCGGACGCGCCCACGGTGCCGATCGCGCTCGGCGGCGGCGAACTCGGCGGGATGCTGTCCGTGCTCGCCCCCGCATCCGAGGGCGGCACCCTCGCG
>JAEZSU010000347.1 GCA_023421635.1 Actinomycetes bacterium
CTCGACGCCCAGCCGGTTGAGCCGGTCCGCGAGGTAGCCGACGGCCTCCTCGTTCTGGAAGTCGGTCTGCTGCACCCACCGCACCGGCTTCTCGCCGAGCACGCGGTAGACGTTGCCATACGTCCCACCCTCGACCCGCACGGTGAAGTCCCGCTCGGCGCCCTTGGGCCGGATGATGACCCGCTCGGCCGCAGGAGCCTGCGCCTGCGCGACCCGGTGTTCCTCGACGATCGAGGCGAGCGCGAAGCTCAGCTCGCGCAGGCCCGCGTGGCTCACCGTGGAGATCTCGAAGACACGGAAGCCGCGGGCTTCGAGTTCGGGGCGCACGAACGCGGCGAGCTCGGCCGCATCCGGCACGTCGATCTTGTTCAGCGCGACCAGCTGCGGGCGCTCCAGCAGCGGCACCTGCCCCTCCGGGACGGGGTAGGCGGCGAGTTCGCCGAGGATGACCTCGAGGTCGCTGAGCGGGTCGCGGCCGGGCTCGAGGGTGGCACAGTCGAGCACGTGCACGAGCGCCGTGCAGCGCTCCACGTGACGGAGGAACTCCAATCCGAGCCCCTTGCCCTCGCTGGCGCCCTCGATGAGGCCGGGGACGTCGGCGATCGTGTACCGCACGTCGCCGGCCTGCACCACCCCGAGGTTCGGGTGGAGGGTGGTGAACGGGTACTCCGCGATCTTCGGCCGCGCGGCGGAGAGCGCAGCGATGAGGCTGGACTTGCCGGCGGACGGGTAGCCCACGAGGGCGACGTCGGCGACGGTCTTCAGCTCGAGCAGGACGTCGCCCTCCCACCCGGGCGTGCCGAGCAGGGCGAAGCCGGGGGCCTTGCGCTTGGGCGAGGCGAGTGCGGCGTTGCCGAGGCCGCCGCGGCCGCCGGGCGCGGCGACGAACCGCATCCCCGGCTCGACGAGGTCGGCCAGCACGGTGCCGTCGGGGTCCTTCACGACGGTACCGACCGGCACGGGGAGCTCGAGCGACTCGCCGAGCGCGCCGGAGCGGTTGTCGCCCATGCCGAAGCCGCCGTTGCCGGCACGACGGTGCGGCGAGTGGTGGTACGACAGCAGTGTCGTGGTCTGGGGGTCGGCGACGAGGACGACGTCGCCGCCGTTGCCGCCGTTGCCGCCGTCGGGACCGGCGAGCGGCTTGAACTTCTCCCGGCGAACCGAGACGCAGCCGTTGCCGCCGTTGCCCGCCCGCAGGTGAAGCGTGACGCGATCTACGAAGGTGACCATGTCAACCTGCTTCCTCCTGAAACGAAGCGAGGGGCGAGCCGAAGCCCGCCCCTCGCCGACGTTGATGGTGTGCGAACGCGGGTCACTCCGCGCCGGCGACGATGTTGACGCCCTTGCGGCCGCCCTTCGTGCCGAACTCGACAGCGCCTGCGGACAGTGCGAACAGCGTGTCGTCGCCGCCACGGCCGACGTTCGCGCCGGGGTGGAAGTGCGTGCCACGCTGGCGGACGATGATCTCGCCGGCGTTGACGACCTGGCCGCCGAAGCGCTTCACGCCGAGGCGCTGCGCGTTCGAGTCACGACCGTTGCGGGTGGAGCTTGCGCCCTTTTTGTGTGCCATCTCGAAGCGTCCTCTCTGGCCTTACTTGATGCCGGTGATCTTGACGCGGGTCAGGTCCTGACGGTGACCCTGGCGCTTCTTGTAGCCGGTCTTGTTCTTGAACTTCTGGATCACGATCTTGGGACCGCGCTCCTCGCCGAGCACCTCGGCGGTCACGGTGACCTTGGCCAGCTTGTCGGCATCGGTCGTGACCGCGTCGCCGTCCACGTGGAGCACGGCGGGCAGCTCGATGGTCTGGCCGATCTCGGCCTTCTGACGATCGAGGACGACGATCGTGCCGACCTCGACCTTCTCCTGCCGGCCGCCGGCGCGCACAACTGCGTAAACCACTTCACACCTGTTTCGTCTGGGGAGCGCACGGGCTCCGTATTGTCTGGAGGGCCTCCGCCGGGCGGAGAAGTCCTGGTGCGGCAGCGGACCTCGTGCGAGACGACCGCGGGCCCTGCAAGAGCTACGCACCAAAGGTCGAGTTTAGCCGATGGAACGCGCATCGGCAAAAGCGTGCGGAGCCGTGTCGCGGACGGCTCGTAGGATGCTGCACATGACCGTGCTGATCGACGACCCGCGGTGGCCGGCGCACGGTCGGCTGTGGGCGCACCTGGTCAGCGACAGCGATCTCGACGAGCTGCACGCGTTCGCGTCGGCGAACGGCATCCCCCGCCGAGGGTTCGATCTCGATCACTACGACGTGCCCGACGAGGCGCACGCGCGCCTCGTCGCCGCCGGCGCCCGTCACGTGGACGGGCACACCCTCGTCCGGGCGCTCCTCGCGTCCGGACTGCGGGTGACCGCGAAGCAGCGCCGGGAGGCCTGAATCAGGCCTCGTCCGGGTTGTGGACGATCGGGGTGCCGCTGAGGGCGGCGGTCGTCACACGGCGGCGGGAGCGGCCCTGGCCGGGCGCCTTGGGCTCCGGAAGGGCGCTGAGCACCGAGTCGAGCAGGATCTCCTTCTCGGACTTCGGCTTGCCGCCCTCGCCGCGCTTCTTGCGCTTGCGGGGACGCTCCTCCGCGGGCTCCTCGGCCGCCTGGGCGACCGCGGCGCTGACGGCGGGGATCGCCGCTGCCGGCTCCTCGTCGTGGTGGATCGTGGATGCCGCGATCTGCGCGAGCGCGGACTTCACCCCGTCGGTCAGCACGTGCGCGCCGGCCGCGGGGCCCGCAGCGGGCTGCGGGGCGCGGTTGCGGCGG
>JAEZSU010000060.1 GCA_023421635.1 Actinomycetes bacterium
CCGTCACACCACATCGCGTCGCGCCGCGTACACCACGGTGGGCGTGGGGGCGGTGCTCGTCGCCGTGGTCGGCGCGGTCGGCATCGTCGCCGCCGGCATGCCGGTGCCCACGGCCGTGCTCGTCGCCGTGGTGAACGTGCTCGTGCTCGCGGCGCTCCCCGCCGCGCTCGCCGAGTACATGCTCGGACGGGAACGGCTCGCACGGGCGCTGCGGCAGCAGGCCGAGTCCGCCGAACGGGAGCGGCGGGCGGAGGCGGACCGAGAGCTCCGGGCCGAGCGCACGGCGCTCGCCAGAGAACTGCACGACATCGCCGGGCACCACCTCAGCGGCATCATCGTCAGCGCGCAGGCCGCGGCCGCGCTGGCCGACACGGATCCGTCCGCGGCGCGGGCGACCCTGCAGGATCTGCAGCAGAACGCCCGAACCGCCCTGGCCGACCTGCGACGGACCGTCGGGCTGCTCCGGACCGAGACCGAGACCGCATTGGGACCCGGGACCCCCGCGACCCCGACCGTGGTCGAGATCCCCGCGCTCGTCGAGGCCGCCCGGGCCCGCGGGCAGGAGGTGCGCCTGGAGATCAGCGGTGACCCGCGTCCCCTCGGACCGCTCGCGGAGACCGCGGCGTACCGGATGGTGCAGGAGTCCCTCGCGAACGCCGCCCGCCACGCGCGCGGTGCGGAATGCCGGGTGCGGATCGCCTACCTGCCGGACGAGGTGGAGGTCGACGTGTGGAACAGCGTGCCCGCGGGCGCACCGCCCGCCGGCGCAGGCGACGGCTACGGCATCGCCGGGATGCGGGAGCGGGCCGACCTCGTCGGCGGCACGCTGGAGAGCGGCCCGGGTGCGGACGGATGGCGCAACCGCCTCCGCATCCCTGCCGCATCGGGAAGGGGGACACGGTGATCCGTCTGCTCATCGTGGACGACCAGACGGTGGTGCGCGCCGGCCTCGCGGTGATCCTGGGCGCCGAACCCGACATCGAGGTCGTCGGTCAGGCCGCCGACGGCGCCGAGGGGGTGCGCCTCGCGAAGGAGCTTCGACCGGACGTCGTGTGCATGGACATTCGGATGCCGGTGATGGACGGCATCGCCGCGACCCGCCTGCTCACGACAGACCCGGCGGTGACCGCGGGCGTCCTCATGCTCACGACCTTCGATGTCGACGACGACGTGTTCGCCGCGCTCGACGCCGGCGCCGCAGGGTTCCTGCTCAAGGGCGCCGACGAGGAGACGCTCGCCGGTGCGGTGCGTTCCGTGGCAGCGGGGGAGGGCACCCTCGATCAACGGCTGACCCGCCGCATCCTGCACGAGTTCGTCGCCACCCGCCGGGCCGCCGCGCCGGTGCGTACGGAACCTGCCGTCGCGCCGGGGCTGACGGAGCGCGAGATCGATGTGCTTCGCCTGCTCGCCGAGGGCCTTTCGAACGCGGAGATCGCGGCACGGCTGTACGTCGAGCCGACGACGGTGAAGTATCACCTCGCCGGGCTGCTGCAGAAGACCGCGTCCCGCGATCGGCTGCAGGCCGTGCTCTGGGGCATCCGTGCGGGGATCGTGCAGCCGTGACCGATGGCCGTCACGCTCAGCCGCGCCCCGGGATCATCCCGAGGGACTGCGAGCGCTGCGCGACCAGCTCGGCGTAGGTGCCGTCGCGCTCCGCCCACCGATGCATGTGCACGCCAGCCACGAGGATCTCGGCGGGCGTCGGGTCCTGGGCCAGCAGCCCCATCACCTCGCTCGCGAACGCATCCAGCGGCAGCGCGTGCGGGTTGATCTTCTCCTGCCCGGCACTCGCCACAGCAGGCGGCACGAGTTCGACGACCTCGACCCCGTCGTCCGCCAGCTGCACGCGGAGCGCCTCGGTGTAGGCATGCACTGCGGCTTTCGAGGCAGCGTAGGAGGGCATCGGCGGGAAGGGCAGGAACGCGATGCCGGACGTGACGGTGACGATGGTGCCGGAGCCTCGCGAGGTGAGATGGGAGGTGAATGCGTCGATGACGCGGATGGTTCCGAGGAGATTCGTGTCGATGGTCGCCTCGGCAGCGGCGATGTGGTCCGGGTCACGCAGATTCTCCATCAGCATGAGTCCCGACATCGTGATCACGGTGTCGAGGCTCGGATGGCGGCGGAGCACCTCGTCTCGCGCGCGGCGGACGGAGTCGGCATCCGTGACGTCGATCGCCACGCTGCCCAGCCCCTCCGATGCGAGGCCGGGATGGGCTGCCGGCGTCCGGCTCCCGACGATGACGGTGCTGCCGGCCGCGACGAAGCGTCGCGCGAGTTCCAGGCCGATGCCTGAGGTGCCGCCGGCGATGAAGACGGTGCGGGAGGTGATGTCCATGGTGCGTCCTTTCGAGGCTCTGTGTCGAGCATGCGCGGCGCCTCGTTCGCGCGGGAGTGTCCCGTCTTCCGTGGTCCTGTGGGGGCCTCCCGCGCCCGCCCGGTCGGGGTTAGCGTGCAGGGATGACGACGCACGAGCATGAGAACCGGCTCGGCGCCTATCTGCGCGCACGGCGTGGGCTGGTGACACCCGCGCAGGTCGGCCTGCCGTCGGGCGGGGACCGGCGGGTTCCTGGCCTTCGGCGCGAGGAGGTGGCGATCCTCGCCGGGATCAGCGCCGACTACTACCTGCGGCTCGAGCGCGGTCGGGACGCCAACCCGTCGCTCCAGGTGCTGGAATCGCTCGCCCGGGTGCTGCGCCTGGACGAGGTGGAGCGTGCATATCTGCTGGGGCTCGCGGCCCCGCGCAGCCGCCCGCGTCGCCGTGCGCAGCCCGAGCGCGTCCCCACGCGACTGCACGAGCTCCTCGGGCAGTTGCCCTTTCCCGCGTTCATCGAGGGCCGCGCGTTCGACGTGATCGCGTCCAATGCGCTCGCCGTCGCGTTCTCGCCTCGGCTGCGGCCCGGCCAGAACCGGTTGCGTTCGCTCCTGCTCGACCGGGAGGAGCAGGCATTCCACGAGGATTGGCCGTCGGCGGCCGCGGGCATCGTCGCGGCGCTGCGCACGACGGTCGGCGACGACACCGACGACGCGAGATTCGTGGAGCTCGTGGGCGAGCTGTCACTGGCGAGCGAGCGGTTCCGCAGCCTCTGGGCACGGCAGGACGTCCGCGTCCTCGACGGCGGCACCACGGTCGTCCATCATCCCGTCGTGGGGGAGCTCCGGCTGCACCGGGACAAGCTCCCGGTCGACGACGTCATCCTCGTCGTCTACTACGCGGATGCGGGCAGTGCGAGTCACGACAAGCTCCGGCTTCTCGCGTCGCTCGCCGTCTCGCCCGAGACCTCCCCGTCGGCGGGTCCCGCCGTCGCGCCCGGCGGCACCGATGCGCGGGAGCAGTCCTGATGGGACCGCTGCGTCAGCGGGCCGACGTCTCGGTCACGATGTCCACCAGCGCCGCACGGAGCGGCGCGGCGCGATCCGCGAACCCGCGCTGGCGTGCGACGTACGCGTCCTTGCCCGCCGGGGTCTCCACCGGGATCGGCTCGAGGCCCCACGGCCGCATGTCGTACGGCGACGCCTGCATGTCGACCGTTCGGATCTCACGGGCGAGCTCGAACGCATCCAGCAGCAGGGATCCGGGGACGAGCGGGCCGAGCTTCACCGCCCACTTGTAGAGGTCCATGTTCGCGTGCAGGCAGCCCGGTTGTTCCCGTGCGGGCTGGTCCTCCCGGGCCAGCGGGGTCGCGTTGCGAGGCGCCGCGTCCGGGTGAAGAACCGGAACGCGTCGAAATGCGTGCAGTGCAGTTCGTGCGCCTCGACGACCGCATCCGTGCCCGCCGCGCCCAGCCGCAGCGGCACCGCGTGCCGCGTCTCGGGCTCTCGGTACACCATCGCCCACTCGTGGAGTCCGAAGCAGCCGAGCCGCGGATTGCGGGATGCGGTGGCGCGCAGGATCCCGCCGATCGCGCGCAGGAGCGGCGCCTTCTCCGCCCGGAACCGCTCGGCGTCGACGACCGCGCCGTCGCCCTCGCCCCGG
>JAEZSU010000061.1 GCA_023421635.1 Actinomycetes bacterium
CCCGCGCGCCCCCCGCCACCGGGGGGGGCCCGACGGGGGGGGCGATGGACGCACTCATCGCCCTGGTCGAACGCGCGACCAGGGCGTGAGCGGCCGGATCAGGCCTCGGTGATCTCGATCTGCGCGAACAGGTCCGCGCCGACCGCATCGCGCATGGCGGCGAGCAGGTCGTCCGAGACCGGCGAGTCGATCGTGAGCACCGACAGCGCACGGCCGGTGCCGTCGGGCGCCGCGACCTGCAGGCCCTCGATGTTGATCTTCGCGGCGCCGAGCTCCTGCCCGTAGATCGCGACGATGCCGGGACGGTCGGCGTAGCGCATCACGATGTGGTGGCGCTCGATCGGCACCTCGATCTCGTAGCCGTTGATGCCCACGACCTTGGGCACCATCCGGGTGCCGGCGAGGGTGCCGGCGACGGAGAGCACGGAGCCGTCGGAGAGGGTGCCGCGGAGGATCGTGATGTTGCGGTAGAGCGGGCTCTCCGACTCCACGATGAGGCGGGTCTCGACACCGCGCTGCTCGGCGAACAGCGGTGCGTTCACGTACGACACGCTCTCGCTGACGATGCGGCTGAAGATGCCCTTGAGCGCGGCGAGCCGGTAGACGCTGACGTCGTACGCGGCGAGTTCGCCCCGCACCTCGATGTCCAGGCTCGTGAGCGCGCTGCCCGCGAGGCCGCTGAAGAACTGCCCGAGCGCCTCGACCAGCGCGATGCCGGGGCGGACGAACGGGTCGATGACACCGCCGGCGACATTGACCGCATCCGGCACCAGGTCGCCCTCGAGCGCGAGCTTGACCGACTTCGCGACCGAGATGCCGGCCTTCTCCTGGGCCTCCGCGGTGGACGCGCCCAGGTGCGGCGTGACCACGACGTTCGGCAGGTCGAGCAGGCGGTGGGCGGAACCGCCCTCCTGCGGCGGCTCCGTGGTGAACACGTCGAGCCCGGCGCCGGCGATCTCGTGGGTCGTGAGCGCCTTGTACAGCGCGTCCTCGTCGATGAGACCGCCGCGGGCCACGTTGATGACGTACGCGGTGCGCTTCATGCGACGCAGCTGGTCGATGCCGATCATGCCGGTCGTCTCGGGCGTCTTCGGCATGTGGATGCTGACGAAGTCGCTCTGCTCGAGCAGTTCGTCCAGCGTCACCAGCTCGACGCCGAGCTGCTGCGCCCGGGCGCTGGTGACGTAGGGGTCGTACGCGATGACACGCATGTCGAAGGCCTGGAGGCGGGCGGCGATGAGCGCGCCGATGCGGCCGAG
Source organism: Actinomycetes bacterium (assembly GCA_023421635.1). GTDB lineage: Bacteria > Actinomycetota > Actinomycetes > Actinomycetales > Microbacteriaceae > Microbacterium. Next base: position 1,260 of record JAEZSU010000061.1, read on the forward strand.
GCCGATGATGCCCACGGTCTTCTCGAACAGCTCGGTGCCTGTGAAGGCGCTGCGCTTCCACGCGCCGGCGGCGAGCGAGGCGTGCGCCGCCGGGATGTGCCGGGCGAGGCTCAGCACGTGGCCGACGGTGAGCTCGGCGGCGGAGATGATGTTCGAGGTCGGGGCGTTCACGACCATCACGCCGGCGGTCGTCGCCGCCTTGATGTCGACGTTGTCGAGACCGACGCCGGCCCGGGCGATGACCTTCAGCTCGGGGGCTGCGGCGATCGCCTCGGCGTCCATCTTCGTGGCAGAGCGGATGAGCACCGCGTTCGCCTCGGCCAGCGCGGGCAGCAGGGCGCCGCGGTCGGCGCCGTCCACGTGACGGATCTCGAAGTCAGGACCGAGGGCGTCGATCGTGGCGGGAGAGAGTTCTTCGGCAATGAGGACGACGGGCTTGCTCACGGAAGGGTCCTTCGGGCGTCACGAGGCGTCCGCGCAGGGCGGATGCGGGATGGGAGTCGGTCCGCACGTCTCTCCGACGACGAGACCGGTTCCACACTACCGCGCGGGCCGTGGCCCGTCCGGCGCACCGGTCACGGGAGGTTGTAAATTGCGTCGGATGTGACTGCCAGAGCAAAAACGTTCATCCAGAACACGCCGACCACGCACAGCCCGGTGACCATGAGGATGGTCAGCGGAAGGATGCGGCGGCGCCACCCGAGCGCGAACGCACCGGCGTACACCACCACCGGGAAGACGACCGGCATGAGCAGGACGAACCAGCCGTAGCCGGTGAGCCCCGCGTCTCCCCCGGCCTGCTGGATGAGGAAGCCGACCGCGCTCCATACCGCGTAGGCGTAGAGCAGGCCGAACAGGCCGCACACGAGGGCGATCGCCCACACCGGCAGTGCCGTGCGGCGGGCGGGCGTGGCATCCGTGGTCTGCGCGGTCATGCCGCGATCACCCCCGTCATGAGGAAGGGCCAGGGCAGGAGCAGCAGGACACCGAGGACGAGCAGCAGCACCCGCTGCCAGAGCGCGCGTCGCCGCGCGAGCACGAGCGTCGCGACGAACCAGACGACGGGAGCGGCGACCGAGAGCGTCCAGGCGGCGCCGTAGGTGACGGGATCGACGAACAGCGAGGCCCACACCTGGAACCGCGTGCCTGCGATGAACCAGCCGACCGCGAACAGCCCGTAGACGCCGCCCAGCACGCCGAGGGCGACGAGCGCCACGTTGCCGAGCGGGGCGGCGGGCTCGGCCGGGCCACGCGGTGTGCGAGCACGGGCGCGGTCGTCGGTGTGCGGGTGCAGCACCTCGCGGGTGCCGGTCGGCCCGTCCGGCCCGGTCACGGTCGCGGCGACGGTGCGCGAGGTCGCAGCGGGCGGTGCGGCCACCGGGCGGGGCTCATCGCCCCAGTCGACGCCGTCGTCGCCGACGTCCAGCGTGGGGTCGTCATCCCCCCAGGAGAGGGCGTCGTCGTCGCGGCGTGCCATGCCCTCCAGCCTACCGGCGCGGGCCCCACGCACGACGACGGCGCCCGGGAACCGATCCCGGGCGCCGTCGTGCGGTCGCGGTCGACTCAGCGGGCTGCGGAGCCCTCGGTGTAGTCGGCGTCCTGCTGCTTCCAGGCGAACAGGGCGCGCAGTTCGCGGCCGACCTGCTCGATCGGGTGCAGCGAAGCCTTCTCGCGGAGTTCGCTGAACTCGACGGCGCCGTTGTCCTGGTCGCCGATGAAGCGCTCGGCGAAGGCGCCGGACTGGATGTCGGCGAGGACGCCCTGCATGTTCTCCTTCACGCGCGGGTCGACGACGCGCGGGCCGGAGACGTAGTCGCCGTACTCGGCCGTGTCGGACACCGACCAGCGCTGCTTGGCGATGCCGCCCTC
>JAEZSU010000069.1 GCA_023421635.1 Actinomycetes bacterium
AGATTGGGGTCCTCGCCGCGGGCGAGGCCCGCGTACTCGATGCGGAGCAGTCCGTCGCGCGTCGCGACCTTGACCCACATGCGCCGGCGCGGCACGAACAGGGCGAGCATGAGTCCCACCATCGCCAGCACGGCGAAGGCGAGCACCCAGGGCGCGGCGACGTCGTGGTGGATGGACAGCGAAACGTACCGTTTCACCGACTGCGAGTAGTCGCCCGTGCCGGCGCCTGCCGGCGTCTCGTCCTCGAAGGTGACGGTGCCGAGGCCGTCGGGCAGGTCGACGGTGGTGCCCGGCAGCAGCTGGATCGAGTCGACCCCGGTGTCGCCGCCGGTGAGCTGGGTCATCCCGGTCGGGTCGAGCGTGTAGACCGACCGGGCGGTGCCGTCGTCGATGCCGAGGTCGCCGGCGTACACGTTGAGGGTCAGCACGGGGTATTCGAGGTCCGGGTAGATCGAGGTGAACGCACCGGAGTCGAGGGGCTGCATGGTCGGGTAGAAGAAGCCGATGAGGCCGAGCTGGTCGGCGAGCCCGTCGGTCACCTTCACGACGCCGAGCGAGGTCATGTTCCCGTCCTGCGGCAGGAACGCCACGGAGTCGTGGAAGACGACCGAGCCCTCGGGGTCCCGGATGGTGATGGTCGGGGCGTAGCCGTTGCCCATGAGGTAGATGCGGTCGCCGGCGACGTCCAGCGGATGGTTCACCCGCACGTCGCCGTCGACGGGCTCCTCGCCCGGCCGGGTCACGGTCACGTGGGCGGCGAAGTCGCCCGCCTGCCCGGCACCGCGCTCCCCGAAGGGCACGTAGCTCACGTCGAACTCGTCGAGGGCGACCGAGTACGGGGTGAGGGTGTCCGCGTTGACGAGGCGACCGGGGTTGAACGAGGAGTAGAACGTGAGCGCGTTCGTGAACGAGGTGCCCTCGATGATCGCCCGCTGCCCGGTGTACGTGTACGCGCCGCCGATGCCGACCGCGAGGAGCACACCCACGAGCGACACGTGGAAGAGCAGGTTGCCGGTCTCGCGCAGGTAGCCGCGTTCGGCCGAGACCGACGTCGTGCCCTTGCCGTCGTACCGCTCGATCCGGTAGCCGGCGGAGCGCAGCTGCTTCGCCGCGGCCTCGACGGCCGCCTCGGCGGCGGCGTCCGCATCCGCCCCCGCGGCGACCGGCACGGTCACGGCGGTGTGGTGCTCGAGCCGGGAGAGGCGGGCGGGGGTGCGCGGCGGACGGGTGCGCAGCGCACGCCAGTGGTGGCGGGTGCGGGGGATGACGCAGCCGATGAGCGAGATGAACAGCAGGATGTAGATCGCCGAGAACCAGGAGGATGCGTACACGTCGAACAGCTGCAGCCCGTCGAGCACCGGGAACAGGTCGGGGTTGTCCGACTTCCACTGCGTGACGCCGTTCGGGTCGGCGGTGCGCTGCGGGAAGATCGAGCCGGGCACCGCGGCGATCGCGAGCAGCAGCAGGAGCACGAGCGCGGTGCGCATGCTGGTGAGCTGTCGCCACCCCCACCGCATCCAGCCGACGAACCCGAGGCGCGGCGAGGCGACCTCGTCGCCGCCGGTGGCGGGCGCGTCGCCGTCGATGTGGTCGGAGGGCCGCAGCGGATCGGCGGCCGGCGTGTCAGAGCGCAGGCGTGACACCGGCGATCACCCCCTGCAGATCGGACATGAGCACGTTCCACAGCCCGGAGACCATCAGCAGACCGAGCGCGATGAGCAGCACGCCGCCGATGATGTTCACCGCACGGATGTGGCGGCGCACGAAGGCGATGGAACGGGACGCCCAGCCGAAGCCGAGCGCGATGAGCACGAACGGGATGCCGAGCCCGAGCGAGTACACGAGGCCGAGCAGTGCGCCACGGCCGGCGGAGGCCTGGTCGAAGGACATCCCGAGGATGACGGCGAGCGTGGGGCCGATGCACGGCGCCCACCCGAGGCCCATGGCAAGGCCCAGCAGCGGCGCCCCGACGAGGCCGAGGTTGCCCTTCACGGCAGGCTTGAGGGTGCGCTGGGCGAATCCGAACAGGCCGATGAAGACGAGGCCGAGCAGGATGATGACGACACCCATGATGCGGGTGATGACGTCCTTGTAGACGAAAAGGAACCCGCCGAACGCGCCGCCGAGGATGTTCATCGCCATGAACACGACCGTGAACCCGGCGATGAACAGCAGCACGCCGCCGAGGAGCCGCCCGCGTCCCGCGGCCTGGCCGCTCCGGGGCGCCACAGCGCCGCCGAGGAACCCGAGGTAGCCGGGGACGAGCGGCAGCACGCAGGGCGAGAGGAACGAGACGAGCCCCGCGGCGAGTGCGATCGGCACCGCGAGCCAGAGCGTGCCGTCCGCGACGATGCCGGTCACGAGGTCTCCGCGAGGGTGTCGCGGACGAGCGTCTCCAGGATGGATGCCTCGGGCAGCTGTCCGATGATGCGCGACGCGACCCGGCCCTCGGCGTCGAGCACGAGGGTGACCGGCACGGCGGTGAGCGGCACCGCATCCGCGAACGCGAGCGTGAGATCGCCGTCGTCGACCGCGATGAGGGTCGGATAGTCCAGCCCGTACGTGGTCATGAAGGATGCGGCCGTCTCGGGCTGGTCGTAGATGTTGACCCCGAGGAACGCCACGTCCTGCCCGGCGAACTCCGCCACCGCGGCGGCGAGGTCGGGCGCCTCCGCGCGGCACGGCCCGCAGGCGGCGTACCAGAAGTTCACGACCACGACCTGCCCGGCGTAGTCGGCGCTCGTGACGGTCGCACCGGTCTCGGTGGTGCCGTCGAAGACGATGGGTTCGCCGCGCTCGGCGGGCGCCGTCTCGAGCACGCGCGAGTCACCGGCGATGAAGCCCTTGTTGGATCCCTCGAGGTACTGCTCGGCGAGGGGATCGCTGCTGCAGGCGACGAGGCCTGCGGCCAGGCCGGTCGCGAGCAGCCCCGCGGCGATGCGTCGGATGGTCCGGATACTCATACCGCCCCCACGTCCACGGAACCGTCGGTGCTCGCCGGTTCCGCATAGCCGACCTCGTGCCAGGCACCGGGGCCGCCGCCGAAGCTCGTCACGCTCGAGAGTGCGCAGCGGCGACGGCGCGGGTCGTGCCGGAGCGGGAGGCCCATGACGGCCAGGTGCGTCACCCAGATGGGGAGCTGGTGGCTGACGATGACGACGTCGCCGTCCGGCACCGCGTTCCACGCGTCGGCCATGGCCGCCTCCATCCGGTCCACGACCTGCACGTACGGCTCGCCCCAGCTGGGGATCTCCGGACGGCGCAGGTGGCGCCAGTTGGCGGGGTTGCGGAGGGCGCGCGACATCCGCTTGCCCTCGAAGACGTTGGTGGGTTCGATGACCCGTTCGTCGATCACCGGGTCGATCCCGAACCGCTCCGTGAACGGCTCGGCGGACTGCCGGGTGCGAAGCAGCGGCGAGCAGACGAGCGCGGTGACGGGTCGGGTGAGCCGGTGCACGTAGTCCGCCGCCTGCCGCGCCATCTCACGACCGTCGACGCTCAGCGGGAACTCCGGAAGCCGGCCGTACAGCACACGGGCCGGGTTGTGGACCTCTCCGTGGCGCACGAGATGAAGGCGTTCGGCGGGCACGGCTCGATTTTACGTGGCAGCCGGATATGAAGAGGCTGAGCGTCGGCTGGACGCGGACGTCACCCGAGGGCGGCGCCGACGAGCCACGCGCCCAGGAGCCAGCCCAGCACGCCGGCGGCGAGCCCGGCGAACGGCACCCAGAACGCGATGCGCCGGCGCACCAGGAGCAGGATGACGACGACCACGCCGGCGAGCCACGCCACCCAGGGGGCGAGGATCGCGGTCCACATGCCGACTTCCATCTGCGTGATGCTGCAGCCCGCGCCGCACGAGTCCGACGCGAAGGCCAGGAAGAGCGCGAGCACCGACCCGAAGCCTGCGGCCGCCGCGCCGCCGACGAGGAGAACCGTGCTGAGCGCGATGTCCCACAGCCGGTGCGGGCGCGGCGACGCGGACCCCGCGGCGGGGGCCGGCTCGGACCGGCGGCCGGTCGCGGGCTCCGGACGGGTCGCGGCGGGGCGATGTCCGGTGGCCGTGGGCGCATCCGTCCCCTCCACCCGGTACGCGGACGACGGCATCGTGTACACCTCGCGCGGTGCCTCGTGGCGGGGTTCACTCACGCCGCCATCGTAGGGGCGCGGGGCCGCGCGCCGCACCCGCGGCCACGTAGACTGGTCTCTCGTGCGCGAACGCGTCTTGGTCCACCAGCTTCAGTCCCTCCCCGACGGGACGGTCACGGTGTCCGGCTGGGTGGAGACCGTCCGTGATCAGAAGAAGGTGCAGTTCGTCATCCTGCGCGACGAGACCGGCGCCGTGCAGCTGGTGAACCCGGCCACCCGGGAGCTGCCCGAGGACGCCGACGCCGCCGCATCCGCCGCCCTCGAGCTGACCGAAACGATCTCGGCGCTCGCCACCGGCACCTTCCTCACGGTCACCGGTGAGCTCAAGCACGACGAGCGGGTCAAGCTCGGCGGCGTGGAGATCAAGATCCGCACCCTCGACATCGCCGCCGCCGCGAACCCGGAGACCCCGATCGCCGCCGACTCCAGCGTCGACAAGCGCATGGACTGGCGCTTCCTGGACCTCCGCCAGCGCCGCAACAACCTCATCTTCCGGGTGCAGACCACCCTCGAGCACGCGATGCGCACCTACTGGATCGAGCGCGACTACATCGAGGTGCACTCCCCCAAGCTGATGGCGTCGCCGTCGGAGTCGAACGCGGAACTCTTCGAGGTGCCCTACTTCGAGGACAAGACCGCGTACCTGGCCCAGAGCCCGCAGTTCTTCAAGCAGATGGCCCAGGTCGCCGGCTTCGGCAAGATCTTCGAGATCGCCCCCGCCTTCCGCGCCGACCCCTCCTTCACCAGCCGTCACGCGACCGAGTTCACCTCGATCGACGCGGAGATCAGCTGGATCGACTCCCACGAGGACGTCGCGCGGATGCAGGAGGAGCTCATCCAGTTCGCCTTCCAGGCGGTCAAGGACAAGCACGGCGCCGAGATCGAGGAGCTGTTCGGCCTCGAGGTGCAGGTGCCGACGACCCCGTTCCCCCGCATCCCGCTGGCCGAGGCCCGCGAGATCGTGAAGGGCCGCGGCTATGAGATCCCCCGCACCGACGGCGACCTCGACCCCGAGGGCGAGCGGCAGATCGCCGCGTACGTCGAGGAGACGTACGGCCACCAGTTCGTCTTCATCACGGACTACCACCCCGAGATCCGCGCGTTCTACCACATGCGGGACGAGGAGACCGGGCTCACGAAGTCGTACGACCTGCTGTTCAAGGGCGTCGAGATCACGACCGGTGCGCAGCGCGAGCACCGCGTCGACATCCTCATCGAGCAGGCCAAGGAGAAGGGGCTCGACCCCGAGCACCTCGACTTCTATTTCGACTTCTTCCGCTTCGGCGCACCGCCCCACGGCGGCTTCGGCATGGGCCTGGCCCGTGTGATGATGCTGCTGCTCGGCGAGTCCTCGATCCGCGAGGTGACCTACCTCTTCCGCGGGCCCACCCGTCTCGCACCGTGACCCGCCGCCCCCGCAAGGGGGCGCGCTGACCCTGCACCGGGGCACCCCGACCCCGGGCCCGCTGACCCGGGACCGCCGAGGACCGCGAGACTGCACCGCCGCCACGAGACTGCCGACGATGGATGCGGTCT